>DATMPT010000294.1:0-6914 GCA_035567355.1 Solirubrobacteraceae bacterium | reverse complement strand
CCACTAAACTGGGTGGTCATGAGGAGCCCGTCGTGGACCGACTGAAGACCTTCCGCAACATCGCGATCGTCGCCTTGATCGCTGCCGCCGTCGAGTTCCTGCCTGGCGGGGGCCGCGCCGCCGAAGCGTTCGCGGCTGCCCTATGGGTGGTGTTCGCCGCGGGCTTCGCCTACTTCGTCTACCGGCTCTACCGCGAACGCCACGTCGATCTCTATGGCCTCGGCGACCGTCACCGGGCGCTGCTCTATGGTGCGCTTGCCCTCGGCTACCTCATAGTCGCAGCCCGGCCGCGCATGTGGCTTACGAGCTTCGGCGAGTTCGTGTGGTTCGTGTTGGTGGGCCTTACCGTGTACACGCTGCTCGCCGTTTACCGCTACTCGCGTAGCTATTGACCCCCGTCGAGCGCGGACCCGTCGAGCGCGGACCGGCGAGCTTGGCGGAGCAGCGGCGTGCGCTGCCCGACAAGCCCGGTGTGTACCTCTTTCGCGATGCTCGCGGACGGGTCGTCTACGTCGGCAAGGCGAAGTCGATCCGCAAGCGCGTCGCCTCCCATTTCGCAAAGGCCCAGGGGGGGCGGGCCATTTCAACAGCGGGTCATGCAGAGATGGTGGCCTCGGTGGACGCGATCGAGTGCCTGGTCGTCGCCAGCGAGGCCGAGGCCCTCCTGGCAGAGCAAAGCTTCATCAAGCAGTACCGCCCCCGCTTCAACATCCGGTTGCGCGACGACAAGTCCTACCCGTTCATCGCTATCTCCTTGGACGAGGACTTCCCCCGTGTGTACTTCACACGCGAGCGCCACCGCTCGACGCGTGCCTACTTCGGTCCTTACTCCAGCGCCAAGCGTGTGCGCTCCACATTGGAGGTGCTCGCCAAGGTGTTCATGTACCGCTCGTGCACGGGGCCCGAGCCGGGACGGCGCAGCGGTAGCCCGTGCCTGGACTACTACATCAAGCGCTGCGAGGCTCCATGTGTGGGGTACGTCTCCAAGGAGGACTATCGCCACAGCATCGACGGCGTCATCGACTTCCTCTCCGGGCGCTTCTCCACAATCGAGCGCGACCTCGAGCGGCGCATGCATCGCGCTTCAGCGGGACTTGACTACGAGCAGGCCACCTTGGAGCGCAACCGCCTGCGCGCCGTGCGCTCGTTGATGGAGCGCCAGCGCGTGGCCAAGGAGTCGATCGGCACATTCGACGCGGTTGCGGTGGCGGTCGATGGGCGCGACGCCAACGCCCAGGTGTTCCAGGTGCGCGACGGCGTGCTCTCCGACCGCCACTCTTTTTATCTGTCCAACGAGACCGAGCGCGAGATCGCAGAGGTGGGGGAGGAGTTCATGCTCCAGTATTACGGCGGTCCCACCTCGATCCCGGCCCTGCTCGTCGTCCAGCGCGAGTTGGCAGGCAGGCCGGCACTCGCCGAAGCCCTCTCGCGACGACGCGAAGGGCCGGTGCAGCTGCGCGCATCCGAGCGCGGCGACAAGCACCGCATCCTCGAGCTCGCTCACCGCAACGCTCTGCTCGCGCTGGATCAGGAGCGCCTGCGCGACGAGCGCCGCCATCAGCGCCGCGCCGAGGCGCTCGAGCGCCTCCAGCTAGCGCTCGGCCTGGACGCCGTGCCGGTGCGGATCGA
This sequence comes from Solirubrobacteraceae bacterium, assembly GCA_035567355.1. Classification (GTDB taxonomy): domain Bacteria; phylum Actinomycetota; class Thermoleophilia; order Solirubrobacterales; family Solirubrobacteraceae; genus Palsa-744. The sequence continues at coordinate 5,285 of DATMPT010000294.1, read as the reverse complement.
GTGCTTTGACATCTCCAATCTCGGGGGCACGCACACGGTCGCCTCAATGGTCGTGTTCGAGGGCGGCGCCCCCAAGAAGTCCGACTATCGCCGTTTCAAGATCCGCACGATTGAAGATCCCGCCCGCCCCGACGACTACGCCTCGATGGCCGAGGTGCTCTCGCGGCGCTGCGCGCAGTGGGAGCACCAAGCAGACTTCTCCCCCCACGACCCTTCTTATGATCCGAGCTTCGCCTCGCTTCCCAACGTCGTCGTGATCGATGGCGGCAAGGGCCAGCTCGCCGCGGGCCTGGACCCGCTTGCGGGCTTTCGTGAGCGCGGCGTCGCGGTGATCGCCCTTGCCAAGCGGGTCGAGGAGGTGTTCCTACCGGGGCGCTCCGATCCGCTCGTGCTCGACCACTCCACCCCGGAGCTACAACTCTTGCAGCGCATCCGCGATGAGGCCCATCGCTTTGCGATCACCCATCACCGCACCAGGCGCGATAGCGCAATGACGAGCTCCCTGCTCGACGGCCTGCCCGGGATCGGCCCAGTGCGCAAGCGAGCCCTGCTCAACCACTTCGGCTCGCCCGAGGCGATCCTGGCTGCCTCTCGCGAGGAGCTGCAGCGGGTATCCGGGTTGCCGGCCAAGACGGCGCGGGACATCCACGCGCTACTCCACCGGGCTGGCTGATTTGGCAGGCTGAGCCGGCCCTGAGCGGCCCGCCGGCCGGTCTTGTGGTCTCCCGCGCCGGACCGCACGGTCTCCTGCCTTGGCCGAAATGGCCCTTTCCCCCGGCATAGGCTGCACAATGGGACGGATGGCCGCCACCAGGCCCGTGCCTCCCAGTCCGGCAAGCGGACCGACGATCGCGTCGCGTCTGCAAGATCTCGTCGTCATCACGGGATACTCCGGCGCCGGCAAGTCCACGGCGATGAACGTGTTCGAGGACGCCGGCTACTTCTGCGTGGACAACCTCCCCCCGGAGATGATCCGTTCGCTTGTGGAGCTGTTCGTGCACGAGGGCTCCAAGGTGGAGCGCGCCGCCGTCGTCTCCGACGTGCGCGGGGGCGTCTACTTCGAGGCGCTGACCGCCGTGATCGAGGACCTGGAAGTGCTCGGGATCACCCACCACGTGCTGTTTCTGGAGGCCGCCGAGCAAACGCTCACCACGCGCTACAAGGAGACCCGCCGCCGCCACCCCCTGGCGCCGGAGGGGAGTGTCGCGACGGGCGTAGCCTCCGAGGGAGCCTTGCTCGAGCCACTGCGCTCGCGTGCCGACCTCGTGATCGATACGACCGGCATGTCCGCCGCGATGCTGCGCTCGCGGATCGCCGATGAGATGCTGCCGCGCCAGGCCGCGGGACGCCTGGCGCTCACGTTCATGAGCTTCGGCTTCAAGCACGGCCCTCCACGCGAGGAGGACTTGGCATTCGACGTGCGCTTCCTGCCAAACCCCCACTACGAGCACGAGCTACGCGAGTTGACCGGCCACGATGAGCGGGTCGTGCAGTACATCGGGCGCGACGGGCGCTTGGCGGAATTCCTGGAGCGCCTGCACTCTCTGCTGGACTTCCTCCTGCCCGAGTACGTGGCCGAGGGCAAGGCCCACCTGGTGATCGCGATCGGCTGCACCGGCGGGCGTCACCGCTCGGTCGCGATCGCCGAGCACCTGGCCGACCGCTACCGCGATCGCGACGAGCTCACGGTCGCCGTCGCCCACCGCGACATCGACAAGCGCTCACGCGATTCCTAGGGTTTGGAGTGCCCGTGCGGGTACCTGTGCGGGGCCGCCCGTGCGGTGTGCTTGTGCGGAATGCCCGTGCGGAATGCCCGTATGGGGCGCCGGGTGGAGTGCCTGTCCACCGGGTCGAGTGCCTGTCCGGGGTGTCCGGGTGGAGTGCCCATACGGGGCGCCCGGGTGAGTGTCTGTCCGGGGGTGTCGGGGTGCTGTCCGCGGGTGTCGGGGTGGAGTGCCCGTGTGGGTGCGGGTGCGGGGTGTCCGCGCGCACACGCAAAGGTCACCCCTTTGGCCATGTGCAAACCCTCCTGGCGAGAGGCGGGGCGGCGAAAGCGCCCGTCGCCGCAATGCGTTGATCGGTTGGCGGGTAGGCGTTCAGATGGCCATGGAGTGGGCCGCTGATAGCCTTTCCCGCCCACGCCGGGCGACGGAGCGATGCTCCCGAGGCCCGGCATCGTTCATTTTTCTTCACATAGAGGGTGGCGCAGCCGGCCGACGGCCGGGTGGGACCCTCTTGATTTTTGTTAGGAGGCCATGAATGCCCGTACGCGTGGGAATCAACGGATTCGGTCGGATCGGCCGGAACGTATTCCGCGCCGCGATGGCTCGGGAGGACGTAGACGAGATCGAGTGGGTCGCCGTCAACGACCTGACCGACTGTCGCACGCTGGCCCATCTGCTCAAGTACGACTCGATCCTCGGCCCCTATCCGGGAGAGGTCGTTGCGAAGGACGAGCACACGATCGTCGTCGACGGACGCGACTTGAAGGTGCTTGCCGAGCGCGACCCGGCCGCCTTGCCTTGGGAGTCGCTTGGGGTGGACGTGGTGATCGAGTCCACGGGTCTGTTCACCGACCGCCCCAACGCCGCCAAGCACCTGGCCGGCGGAGCCAAGAAGGTCGTGATCTCAGCGCCGGCCGCCGAACCGGACGTGACCGTGGTTCTCGGCGTCAACTTCGACGTGGCCTACGACCGCGCGGCCCACGACGTGATCTCAAACGCCTCGTGCACGACCAACTGCCTGGCCCCGGTGGCGAAGGTCCTGGTGGACACCGTGGGCGTCAAGCACGGCCTGATGACGACGATCCACGCCTACACGGCCGACCAGCGCCTGCAAGACCTTCCCCACAAAGACCTGCGCCGTGCGCGCGCGGCGGCGATCAACCTGATTCCGGCCTCCACCGGCGCAGCCAAGGCGATCGGACTCGTCGTGCCCGAGCTGCAGGGCAAGCTGCACGGCTTCGCGGTGCGGGCGCCGGTACCCACCGGCTCGGTGGTCGACCTGACAGTCGAGTGCGAGCGTCCCACCACCGTGGAGGAGGTCAACGGCGCACTGAAGGCTGCCTCGGAGAGCGGTCCGCTGGCGGGCTTGATGGCCTACACCGAAGATCCGATCGTCTCCAGCGACATCTTGACCTCGCCCTACTCCTCGATCGTAGATTCGCAGTTGACGGCCGCGATCGACGGGACCATGCTGAAGGTTGTGGCTTGGTATGACAACGAGTGGGGCTACTCGAACAGGCTCGTCGATCTCGTCCAACGAGTCCTGTGAAGTCGATCGATCAGCTCGACGTGCACGGCAGGCGCGTACTCGTGCGCGTCGACTTCAACGTACCGATGCGCAAAGAGGACGACGGAGCGTGGGCGGTGGCCGACGACACGCGCATCGTGCAGGCATTGCCCACGATCGAAGAGCTCAGGACCCGCGGCGCGAGGCTGGTGCTCGTCTCGCACCTCGGCCGTCCGGAGGGGCGGCCCGAGGCCGATCTGTCGCTGGGCCCGGTGACGGAGCGCTTGCGCCAGCTGACCGGTGCGCCGGTGACGCTCGCGCCCGAAGTCGTCGGTCCGCGCGCGCGAGCGCTGGCCGAGGCGCTCGAGGACGGGGAGATACTGGTACTCGAGAACGTGCGCTTCGAGCCCGGCGAGACCGCCAACGATCCCGATCTGGCGCGCGCGCTGGCGGAGCTGGCCGACGTCTATGTAAACGATGCATTCGGCGCGGCCCATCGCGCGCACGCGAGCACCGCCGGAGTCGCCCACCTGCTGCCATGCGCCGCGGGGCGACTACTAGAACGCGAGGTGAACACGCTCACAGGCATCCTCGAGAGCCCGCAACGCCCGCTCGTGGCCGTCATCGGTGGGGCCAAGGTGGCGGACAAGATCGCCGTCATCGATCGCTTCGCGACGCTCGCCGACGCGGTCATCATCGGCGGGGCGATGTGCTTTCCGTTCCTCTGCGCCCAGGGGCATGAAGTGGGCGACTCGCTGTGTGACGCGGATGACGTCGAGCATGCCCGCGCGGCGCTCGCCCAGGCCGCCTCGGCCGGGCATGCCCGCCTGTTGCTCCCCAGCGATCTCGTGATCGCCGATCGCTTCGCCGGGGATGCCGAGCACCGGGTCCTGGATGGCGTCGAGGTGCCCGAGGGCTGGATGGGCCTTGACATCGGCCCTGCCACCGCCGAGCGCTACGCCCGCGAGATTGCGCTCGCCGGCACCGTCTTTTGGAACGGACCGATGGGGGCTTTCGAGTTGGAGCCGTTCTCGGCGGGCACGGGCACCGTGGCGCAGGCCGTCGCGGCTGCCAAGGGAGTGACAGTCGTAGGCGGAGGCGACTCGGCGGCTGCGCTTGCTCGCTTCGGCTTGGAGGACACCGTAGATCATCTCTCGACCGGCGGGGGCGCCACGCTGGAGCTCGTCGAGGGTCGCGCCTTGCCTGGAGTTCAAGCGCTCGAGGGCGCCGGAATCGCCTGATGGCCGAGCGGCGAGTCCCGCTGCTAGCGGGCAACTGGAAGATGCACAAGACCGAGGCCCAGGCCGAGGAATACATCCAGGGCCTGCTCCCGCGCGTGTCCTCGATCAGCGGTGTCGAGATCGCGCTGTGTGTGCCCTTTACGGCCCTGCGTGCGATGGTAGAAAGCGCGAGGGGCTCGCGCGTTGAGATATACGCCCAGAACATGCATCACGAGCCCGAGGGTGCATTCACCGGGGAGGTGTCGGCGCCGATGCTCTCAGAGCTCGACGTGAGCGGAGTGGTGCTCGGTCACTCCGAGCGCAGAGAGCTGTTCGGCGAGACCGACAAAGCGCTTGCCTTGAAGGTGCCTGCTGCGCTCGCGGCTGGGTTCGAGCCGATCCTGTGCGTGGGGGAGACCGAGGCCGAGCGCGACGAGGGAGAAACCGAGCGCAAGCTGCGCCACCAGATCGGCGAGAACCTCGCCGGCGTGGGGGACGAGCAGCTTGCGGACGTGACGATCGCCTACGAGCCGATCTGGGCGATCGGCACGGGCCAGGTCGCCACGCCTGAGCAGGCCCAAGAGGCGATCGCCTTCGTGCGGGCGCTCGTGGGCGGGCGCTCGCGGGAGGCGGCCGAGCGCGTGCGCATCCTCTACGGCGGCTCGGTCAAGCCCGAGAACGCGGCAGAGCTACTTGCCTTGCCGGACGTAGACGGAGCGCTCGTCGGCGGCGCTTCGCTCGACCCCAAGTCGTTTGCCGCGATCGTGGCCGCTGCTCGGCCATGAACACGCTGCCAAGATCGCGGTCGCCGCACGGTCATGAGCACGCTTGACC
>DATMPT010000293.1:0-2407 GCA_035567355.1 Solirubrobacteraceae bacterium | reverse complement strand
GAGATCATCGTGCGCCAGCGCGGCACCCGCTTCAAGCCGGGTACGGGCGTGGGGATCGGCAAAGACGACACCCTCTATGCGCGCGCGGCGGGCACCCTGCAGTTCACGACCGGCCGGCGCGGCAGGGTCGTCAACGTGATCACAGAGAGCAGCTAGAAGCCTCGGCCGGCCTCGCTCGGCCGGAGTGCCACGATTTGCGGGATGCTGCACGACCGCGCAAGAATCGAAGTGAGGGCTGGAGCTGGCGGTGACGGCTCGGCTAGCTTTCGCCGTGAAGCCCACGTGCCACGCGGTGGCCCCGACGGCGGGGACGGGGGTCGCGGCGGCGAGGTCGTGCTCGTGTGCGACGACTCGCTGCGCGACCTGCAGAGCTTCCGGCGCACGACCCACTACCGCGCCGGCCGTGGCGGCCACGGCGGGGGCGCGCTGCGCCACGGCGCCGACGGCGAGACGCTCCTGGTAAGAGTTCCGCCGGGGACCCAGATCGAGGGCGTCGAAGGCGACGTGCATGGACGTCGCTGGGATCTGCTTGCCGCCGGCCAGCGAGCCGTAGTTGCAAAGGGTGGTTCGGGGGGGAGAGGCAACAAGCGCTTTGCCACCGCCACGCGCCAGGCCCCGCGCTTTGCCGAGCGGGGCCTGGCGGGCGAGGAGGGTTGGCTTCAGCTTCAGCTCAAGCTACTTGCCGACGTGGGGCTCGTGGGACTGCCCAATGCCGGCAAGTCCTCGTTGCTCGCGCGCTTGACACGAGCCACCCCCAAGGTCGCAAGCTACCCGTTCACGACACTCTCGCCGGTGCTCGGCGTGCTCGAAGCGGATGAGCGCCAGCTGGTGATCGCCGACATCCCTGGTTTGATCGAGGGCGCCAGCGAAGGTGCCGGCTTGGGTCACGACTTCCTCGCTCACGTAGAGCGCACCCGGCTGCTCGTGCACGTGCTCGATCTCGCCCCCGAGCTCAGCGCCGATGCGCAGGCCGATGCGCTTCTCAACCACGCCACGATCGAGGGGGAGCTGGCGGCGCACGATGAGCGCTTGGCCGGCTTGCCGCGCGTGCTTGTCCTCTCCAAGGCCGACCTCGTTCCCGCCGAGCGAGTGGCCGAGGCGACCGCGCAGTGGTCTCAGAGACTTGGAGATGAGGTGCCCGTAATCGCGACCTCGAGTGCGACCGGGGCGGGGGTGCGCGAACTCGCGGCTGAGTTGCTGCGCCGCGTACCCACCTCCCCGGGCGGCTCGCCGGAGGGGCCCGAGGGGGACGTGGCGGTTGGAGGGCATACGGGCGAGCAGGAGCCCGAGCTGGCCGAGCACATGGTCTTCCGTCCGGCGGCGGCGAGCGGCTTTGTGGTCGAGCAGCTCGCGCCCGGCTCCTTCGCCGTCAATGGCCGGGGTGTGGAGCGTCTGCTGGCGCGCTATGACATAGACAACGAGGACGCAATGGCCTACCTCGAGGGACGCCTGCGCAAGATCGGCGTGCTGCGAGCCTTGGAAGCCAAGGGATTCCAGGCAGGCGATGACCTGGAGATCGCGGGGGTCGCATTTGAGCTCGATCCGGATGAGGCCCTATAGGAGACTCCGCCGTTTACCCCCGGACGGCGTGAGCCCGCGCGCGGCGCATAAGCTCCAAGCATGAGGCGTGTGGTCATCAAGCTCGGTTCGAGCATCGTCGCCGACGAGGATGGCGAGTTGCGTAGCGAGGTGTTGCGGCGGATCTGCGATGTCGTCGCCTCGGTGCACGGCGAGGGTAAGGAGATTGTGATCGTGTCCTCGGGTGCGATCGCGCGTGGCGTGCGCATCTTGGGGTTGCCCGCGCGCCCGGGCCCCGTCGATGAGTTGCAGGCCGCGAGCGCCGTTGGGCAGGGCAAGCTCTACCGCGTCTACGACGAGCTTCTGCGCGAGCGCGAGCTCGTCTCCGCCCAGCTGTTGCTTACGTTCATGGACATGAGTGCGCGCACCCACTACCTCAACGCGCGCCAAACCTTGCGCAAGCTGCTCGATTGGCGGGTTGTGCCGGTGATCAACGAGAACGACACCACCGCGACGGACGAGATCTCCTTCGGCGACAACGACTTTCTCGCCGCCCAGGTGGCGATTCTCATCGCCGCGGACCTGCTCGTGCTGCTGACCGACATCGACGGTCTCTACACCGCCGATCCACGCCACGATCCCGATGCGCGGATCGTGCACGAGCTCACGGACTTCGAGACGCTCGAGGGGATCGAGGTGGGTCACACGACCTCTCCGCTCGGCTCCGGTGGGATGCGCTCGAAGGTCGTGGCCGCGGACATGGCCACCGCGGCGGGGATCCGCGCTGTGATTTGCAATGGCGTTCGCGCCGGGGCTTTGGAGGCTGTGCTCGCCGGGCACATGGAGGGCACGAACTTCCCGCCGCGCGCGGCGCGTTACTCCTCTTTCA
>DATMPT010000292.1:0-3923 GCA_035567355.1 Solirubrobacteraceae bacterium | reverse complement strand
CCGGGGAGGCGGTCAGGATCCAGGTTTGCGAGGCGTCCGGCATGGCTGGATTGTATGGCCTGCCGACGGCCGGGGCAGATAGCCGGGCCATGCGCGCGGCGTCCGGGCCGCCGGCTCAGGGCGCGGGCTGAGGGTGTGCCGGTGGTGTGATCCGTTCGACACGCGCGGCGCGGGCGCGCTTGGCTTTCGAAGCCCCCTTGACCACGATCGTGCCTTCTGAGACTTCTTCGTTGCCGGCGAGGTCTGTTGCCTTCAAGACCACCGTGTATAGGCCCGCCTTCGAAGGGGTTGCCCACAGCAGGCGCGGTCGGCCGCCTTCGACGGTCACGGTGTTCCTCCACACCGTTCTTCCGCCGAGCTCGATGCTCATGCTCACCGTTGATATCTTCGACAGCTCGAGCTGCACGCCGGCGCGTTCGTTGGTACGCAAGTTCTTCGTCAGCAGTTCGATCAGCGGCGCCGCCTTCTCGTCTTCGCGGAAGCTCTTGGCCGTCGTGCAGTAGATGTCGTCTCCCGGGATCTGGCCGGTCGTCGGGGTCAACGGCTCGCCTTTGCCGGTCTTTTCGCATAGGTGTTCCAGGAATTCGGCGAGCAGTTCGTGGTAGTTGAGGTCCGATTCTGAGCTCTGGTCGTACTTCGACCAAGCACCCGTGTCGTAGTGGGGGACCTCGGCGCGCGCCTCCGCGTCGCCCGCTTCAAACAGCTGCTCTCCCAGCGGGTCCTTGGTCAGCTTGGTGTATTCGTAGAGCCCCACCAGGCTCTGGATGAAGCCGTTGAGGATGCGCTCGCCCGGCGCATACGTGTACTCCAGGTAGTGCGCCCCCGCAGGGGTCGGCACTCTCACGCCCGCGGAGGGGCCTGCCTTGAAGATGCCGAGCGCCTGCTGGGCGGCGGTGAGGTACTGCGCTTCGTGTGTCACGCTCCACGCGCGCGCGAGCACCTGTAGGGCGGTTCCCTGTGACAGTCCGCTTGTCCAGGGGGGCACGCCGCCGTCGAACAGGAACATGTACTCCCACGCGATCCCCCCGGCGCGCTCGGTCGCGAGTGGGATGGCTTCGTTCAAGAGTTCCTCCAGGGCCGCCGTTTCTTTGGCGAAGAAGTATCCGTTCGCCTTGCCAAAGCTCGCCAGCCACTGGATCTCGATGCCCTGGCCCGGGTAGTACTCCCAGACCAGCTTGCTCCCTGTGAAGCTCACGCGCTGGTCGGCGCCCAGCAGGCGTTCTGTGGTCCACCACTGCCTGTTGCGTTCCAGTGTCGTGAACACCACCGGCAAGCGCGAGGCGCTGAGCAGGTTGCGAGCAGCCATCGCTTCCACGTTTGCCAGCACGGCCCCCAGCTCGGCGGCGCGCGTGCCCGACAGCTTGCGCAGCGAGCTCTTCGCCGCGTTGTAGGTGCCCTGGTATTGCCTGTAGGCCGTTTCGTCGATCGCACCGCTCTTCTGCGCCTTCTGCAGGGCGGCGGTCACGGTCACGCGCCGGGAGGCGCTCGCGCCGGGCGCGGCGACGGCCAGCAGCGCCGCGAGGGCTATCCCAAGCGCCAGCCTGCCTGCCGTGTGCCCTTTGGGCAGGTCCATCAGGGTGCGCCTTTGGGGTGCTCATATGCCGGGGGACACCCTGAACGGCGCAGGCAGGCGCGTATCGGCTCGGTGGGCACCGGCCTGATGCTAGGCTCATTCGCCTCTGGGCGCGCAGCAAATGTTGCAGCGCCCCGGCCGGGTCTCTGCGTTGAGGGCACTCCTTACGAACACCACCATCCGTGCGGCAGTTGCGCTGCTAGCGATGGCTTGCAGCGCTGGCGTGCTCTCGGCGTGTGGGGGATCCCCTGGCAGTGCAGAGTCGCTGCTGAGCGAAACCTTCTCCGGGCACACCCCGATCCAAAGCGGCCAGCTCAACCTCTCATTCTCGCTGTCGGCCACCGGCAAGAGCGCGACCACCCAGCCACTCGCGGTCACGCTCAAAGGGCCGTTCGACAGCACCGCGGCTGGCAAGCTCCCGCGCTTTGCCTTGCAATTGCAGCTCAGCGCCGCCGGCCATCCGCTGGCAGCCGGTGCCACGTCGACCGGCTCCGCCCTGTTCGTGCAGCTGGCCGGCACCTGGTTCTCCACGCCGTCTAGTACATACAAGGCGATCGAAGAAGGCTATGCCAAGGCCACAAGCACAGCCGCCACATCGAAAGTCCGCTCCACATTCTCCGCGCTGGGCATCGAACCAGGGCATTGGCTGGCCAACCCAACGCAGGCCGGCACCGCCACGATCGCGGGTGTCCCCACGGTGCATCTCACCGCAGCCGTCGACGTCCCCGCCCTGCTCGCCGACGTATCCAAACTCTCACAAGCCGGTGGGGGGTTGAGCCCCTCCCTCGCCGGTGGCTCCGGCGGCGCGCTCTCGCCTGCGTTGGTCACGGAACTGGCCAAGTCGATCAAATCGGCACACGTCGACGTCTACACCGGCCAGTCCGACCACCTGCTGCGTCGCCTGGAAGTCACCGCCACCGTATCCGGCACCTCTCAGACGCAGGCATTGCTTGGCGGTCTCAGCAGCGCCAACCTCGAGATCCTCTTGGAATTCTCCTCGCTCAACGAGCCCCAGACGATCTCCGCGCCGGCCAACCCGCAGCCGCCTTCGCAGCTGCTGCCCGCGTTGCAGCAGCTGGTCGGGGTGCTTCAGGGCGCAAGCTCGGGCTCGACGACCGGCGGCACGCTCGAACAGCTGACCAAAGGCTGACTCAGCTGCCGCCGGGATCGAGTTCGGCCAGCGTGCGCTGGACCTCCTCTTCCACGTCCACCGGCTCTTCGCCGCTGCGCATTCTGCGTTCGTTGCGCGCGACGACCAGCTGACGCACCTCTTCGGTGAGCGCCGCGTCGTGTTTGCCGGTCGAGGCGCCATCCTCGGGAGCATCGAGCAAAGCCATCTCGGCGTCTATGTCCAGCGCCGCGCCGCCTTGGCGCACCTGCCTGTCGCTGCGCGCCTGCAGCATCTGGCGGATCTCCATCTCGCGCTCGGCCTTGGCCAGAGCCGAATTCATCGGCGGCGCGGTGGACGTACCGACGGACAGGCCGCCCTCGCCGATCTTGTCGTACAGGCTCCCGCCCGCGAGGAACGAGCCCACGCCGACGAGCACGAACAGGACCACGGCGCCAACCACCACGAGCGTGAACGGTTCCATCGCTTGATTGTGGCTCACCCGAGGTAATCCTGCTGAGCGGCCCTTCGCGCGCGAGCCTCGCACGCCGAGACGCGTGCACATCTCTCCGCTAGACTTTCGATTGACTGACCAGTCAATCTATTCCTGCGCCCCGTCCTAGGAGAACACCAGACAATGGTCGATTTCACGCTCACCGACGAGCAGAAGAACCTGCGCGAGATGGCCCACGACTTCGCCGAGAAAGAGATCCGGCCGGTCGCCTGGGAGTACGACAAGGACGGCACCTGGCCCGGCGACATCATCGAGAAGGCTTGGGATGTCGGCCTGATGAACACCCACATCGAGGAGCAGTACGGCGGCCCCGGCGCCGGCTACCTCGACGGCTGCCTGATCGAGGAGGAGCTCTCGTGGGGCTGCTCGGGCATCCAGACGTCTTTGGGCTGCAACGGCCTGGCGACCGCCCCGATCGCGCTTGGCGGCTCGGAGGAGGTCAAGAAGAAGTACCTGGGCATGCTCACCGAAGCCCCCAAGCTCGCTTCCTTCTGCCTGACCGAGCCGGATGCAGGCTCCGATGTCTCCGGCATGCGCACCACCGCCGTTCGCAAAGGCGACAAGTACGTAATCAACGGCTCCAAGTGCTTCATCACCAACGGCGGCTACGCCGACTACTACACGGTCTACGCCAAGACCGACAAGGAGGCCGGCCACAAGGGCATCTCGGCCTTCGTGGTCGACCGCGAGTCCGACGGCGTGACCGTCGACAAGAAGGAGGACAAGCT
>DATMPT010000291.1:0-10860 GCA_035567355.1 Solirubrobacteraceae bacterium | reverse complement strand
CGAGAGTGGATGCCCAGCCGGAGGCGGCTGTTTGCCCGAGGGGGTGCCCTACGCGCGCGCGTAAGGGGGCGCTCAAATCGGAATGCCCCACAACGGGAACCAGCGCTCCAATTCGGGCTCGATCGGCAGCTCGGAGGCCATCTGGGCCTTGAGCTGAAGCTCGCGCTCGGTCGAGCGCTCCCCCGTCGTGGCGGCCACCGATCCGCTGCCGGTGCTGCTCACGTTCGCTGCCCTCGACGCGGGCACGAACGGGTACCAGTAGCCGCGCTTGTAGTTGTAGATGAAGTACACCGGCCGCTTCTGGGCGTCGACGAATGCAAACACAGCGCACAGCAGTCGCTCGCCGTGGCCGGCGGTCTCGATCGAGCCGCTCACCGCGTTGATGCCGACCGCCAGGTCTTCGATCGAGCCGTCCCTCAAGACCATCCAGCGGTAGCCGAAGGAGTCGTCCTCGGTGTGAACCTGTGTGTCGTTCTCGCTGCCGGTGGCCTTGACGACTTCTTCCATTTCTTTGATGACGCCTTCGAACTCGCTGGTCGCAAGCGCCTGGAAGACGATCGCCGCCGCCCCCGCGGGGGCGATCTGGTGCTCTGCCTGCAGCGCGATGTAGGCGGTCGAGATCGCGAACAGGCGGTCCGGGGCCGGGCCCTTGACCTCGTGGCGGCCCGTCAATATGTCGCGAAGTCCCATTTGTCAGCGCGGAGAGATACGGGTCCTGGAGAGTGCGTGATCCGTGGAGTCGTGCGGGCTTGAAGGGTTTGAGATCAGGCGGCGCTCTGCAGCTGGGACTCTAGCCTGCTGAGCGCCTCCAGGCGCTTCTCGAGCGGGGGGTGGTCGGAGAAGATATTCATCAACGACCGCTTCGTCCTCGCGGGGAAGATGAAGAAGGCGCTCATCCCTTCGGCCTTGCGCAGGTCCTGGCTGGGGATTCGCTCCATCGTGCCGCTGATCTTCAGCAAGGCCGAGGCAAGTGCACTGGGGCGGCCGGTGAGCACCGCCGAGCCGCGATCGGCGGCGAACTCGCGGTAGCGCGAGAGCGCTTGCAGGAGCAGGAAGGAGATCGCGTATACGAGCACCGAGACCACCAGCACGAGCATGATCCCCTCCTCCTCTTCCTGGTCGCGGCCGTAACCGCCGCCGAAGCCGCCACCAAAGAAGAGGGTGAACTGGGCTATCAGAGCGGCGAGCGAGGCGAAGAAGCTGGCCAAGGTCATCACCATCACGTCGCGGTTGATCACGTGGGTGAGCTCGTGGGCTATCACGCCTTCTAGCTCTGCCGTGTCGAGCATCCGCAGGATGCCGGTCGTCGCGCACACCGTTGCCTTCTTCTGCGAGCGCCCCATCGCGAACGCGTTTGGCATCGGCGTGTCCATGACGCATATCCGCGGCTTGGGCAGGTCGGCCTGCACGCACAGGCGCTCGACGATGCCGTGCAGCTCCGGCTGCTCCTCTGGGGTCACCTCTTTGGCGCCGAGCGTGGAGAGCGCGATCTTGTCGGAGGCAAAGAACTGCAATGCCAGCATGAACAGGGCGATCACGACGATGAAGCCGGCGGCGGCACCGGCTGCGAACAGGGCGCCCACGAACACCACGTAGACGAGTCCCAGCAGGAACATCGTCAACAGCATCCGCGCTTGCAGGCCGCCGTCTTTGCCGAAGTTGGAGTGTCGCTTGGCCATCCACTCGATTGTCGCAGAAGCGCCCCCCGATTCCGCCGCCGGGTGGTGTGCGCGGCGAGCGGTCCCGTAGAGATCCGCCGGTCTGGGCTCGCCATGCGCGGCGCGGTCTCGTAGAAGATCCGCCGGTCTGGGCTCGCCGTGCGCGGCGCGGCGAGCCGGGCGTGCCATTGCGTAGAGTCCGTGTATGGACGGCGCGATGGAGCAACCCACCAGATGAAGCCGGAAGTCGTCGTCTTCGGCATATCGATCAAGACGTTCGGGGTCACCTTCGCGCTCGGCTTCCTCGCCTGCGGCTTTGTCATCGCGCGGCGCCTGCGCGAGCTGGGCAAGCCCGTCGATTGGTCCTACGAGATCGTGTTCGCGGCGCTCGTGGGGGGCCTGGTGGGCGCGCGGGGCTACTTCGTGATCCAGAACTACGGCGAAGTCAAGCACGACCTGCTCGGCCACATCTTCTCCGGCTCGGGGCTTGTGTGGTATGGCGGTGCGATCGGTGGGGCGATCGGCGTGATCGCGTGGATGCGCTGGCGGCACATGCTCAACCTCGTCATCCTCGATATGTGCGCCACCGTGCTTGCGCTCGGTTACGGCATCGGTCGCATCGGCTGCCAGGTCTCAGGCGACGGGGACTATGGGATCGCCTCGAAACTGCCTTGGGCGATGGGTTATCCCCATGGCACCGTCCCCACCCCGCGCGGAGTCACGGTCCAGCCGACGCCGATCTACGAGACGGTCTCGATGTGCCTCTTGGCCTACTTCCTGTGGAAGCTGCGCGACCGTGTGCGCCCAGGGGCGATCTTCAGCCTCTACCTCCTCTTCAGCGGCTTGGAGCGCCTGCTGGTGGAGTTCGTTAGACGCAACAAAGAGGTGTTCGCCGGACTGACCGCTCCCCAGCTCGAGAGCGTCGTGTTGATGGCGGTTGGCCTGGTGCTCTTGGTCGCGATGGCCCGAAGGGGTGGTTGGGGGGTGCCGGGGAGCGATTCGCCGGGAGGTGGTGTTTCTATCGCGAGGACCAGACACGCGCGCGCGTCCACTGCTTGAATAAGCCTGTTTTAAGAAAGCACCCGCGCGCGCGAGTCACCCCGTTGCGCGGAACTCCCACCCACCCGCGGTGGCCTTCGCGCGACCGTCCGCCAGCGGGCGAAAGCCCGTGCGGTCGAGCCTTGCGTCCGTGGGAAGCGCCGCGCGGAGTTCCGTCCCAGGTGAAGCGCCATAATCTCCCCATGGCTACGGGGACCGTCCTCTCGCATGTCTTCCCGCTCGGCAGCCGCCTCAACGAGCGCGGCCACGTCGAGGTGGGGGGATGCGACACGATCGATTTGGCCCGCGAGTTCGGCACGCCGGCGTATGTGGTCGCCGAGGATGACTTGCGCGCGCGCGCGCAAGCGCACGCGCAGGCTGGTCGAGATGCCGGCCACGAGGATTTCCACGTGGTGTTCGCCTCCAAGGCGTTTCCGTGTACCGCGGTGCTCTCCCTGTTCGCCGAAGAGGGGCTCTGGTGCGACGTGGCCTCCGGCGGCGAGCTCCACCTGGCGTTGAATGCGGGCTTCGTGCCCGAGCGGATCTTGATGCACGGCAACGCCAAGTCCGAGACCGAGCTGCGTATGGCCTTGAAGCATGGGGTGGGCTTGATCGTGATCGACAACTTCGATGAGATCGACCGCTTGGGGAGGCTCACCGGCGCCGGCGGATCATCGAGCGGGCGCCCGGACCGACATGCTTCTCGAGCTGATGCTGACCAGTCGGCGCATGCGCCGACTGGCCGACCGGCGCATGCGCCGGTCGGGACCGGGCCGCATGCGGCCCGGTCGTCCCGGATAGGGGATGGATTGCAAGACCATCGCCAAGAGGTGCTCATCCGTGCGACCCCAGACGTGCGCGGCGATACCCACGAGAAGATCTCCACCGGCCAGGCCGACTCGAAGTTTGGCTTCGCGATGGCCGACGTCCCCGCCGCGATCGCGCGCGTGCGGGAAGTCCCCGGTTTGAGCCTCCAGGGGATCCATGCCCACATCGGCTCCCAGCTCTTGGAGTTGGAGCCGTTCCGGCGCGAGGTCGCCGCGCTCGCCCAGCTGGGCGAGTTTCCCGTGTGGGACCTTGGCGGTGGGCTCGGCGTCGCCTACACCGAGGCTCAGCGCCCGCCCGAGATCGAGGAGTGGGTGGGCACGCTCGTTGGCACCGCCCATGGGGCGGGCATCACCCCGGCCACGCGCATCTTGGTAGAGCCGGGTCGTGCGCTCACGGCCAACGCGGGCGTCACGCTCTACACGGTGGAGTCCGTCAAGCGCAATGTCTCCACGTGGGTGGCCGTCGACGGCGGCATGTCCGACAACCTGCGCCCCATGCTCTATGGCGCCACCTACGAAGCGCACATAGCCGATCGCCTCGGCGGGGAGATGCCCTGCGTGCTCGCCGGCAAGCACTGCGAGTCAGGCGACGCGATTGTGCGGAGCGCGTTGCTCGACGACCCAAAGCCCGGTGACATCGTCCTCACGCCCACAACCGGCGCCTATGGCTTTGCGATGGCGAGCAACTACAACGGCGTCCCGCGACCGCCCGTCCTGTTCTGCAAGGACGGCGATGCCCGCGTCGTGGTCCGGCGCGAGACTTTCGATGACCTCACGGCCCGCGATGTCCACTGACGAAATGCCTTCCGCCGCGGCCGCGTCTTCGGTCGCGTCCTCCGCGCCGGCCCCTCGGGAGCTGTCAAGCGCGCGGGCGCTTGGCGCGTTCAACGTCGGTCTGCTCGGCTACGGCACCGTCGGCTCGGCCTTTGCCGCGTTGCTGGACGAGCGCGCCCCCCACGTCGAGCGGCTCACCGGGCGTCTGCCCGTCCTCAGCGGCACGCTCACCACCAGCCGCGGCCGCTTCCCGGAGATCCTCGAGCGCTCTGAGGCGATCGTCGAGCTGATCGGGGGGATCGAACCGGCTCGGGCCCATGTCTTGGCCGCCCTGTCGGCCGGCAAGCACGTCATCACCGCCAACAAGCAGCTGCTCTCCTCTCACGGCGAGGAGTTGTTCGAGGCCGCTCGCGCCTCCGGTGCCCAGCTGCGCTTCGAGGCTGCCGTCGCGGGCGTCGTCCCGGTCGTGCGCGTGCTCTGCGAGTCCCTGGCCGGCGCCCACGTCGAGCGGGTCCACGGGATCGTCAACGGCACCACCAACTTCATCCTCTCCGAGATGACGCGCGGCTCCACCTACGCCCAGGCCTTGGCCGAGGCTCAGCGGCTCGGCTTCGCCGAGGCCGACCCCTCCGAGGACGTCACCGGCCGCGACGCCGCCGCCAAGATGGCGATCCTCGCACGGCTGGCCTTCAACACACCCGTCCACATCGACGACGTGCCCTACGAGGGGATCGAGCAGCTCAAGACCGACGACATCCAATATGCCCGCGAGCTGGGCCTCGGCCTCAAGCTGATCGGGACCGCCGAGCGGCGCGACGGCGGCCTGTCGGTGCGCGTGCACCCCGCGTTCCTCTACTCCGGGCATCCCCTGGCGTCTGTCAATGGGCCCTTCAACGCCGTCACCGTCGAGTCTGAGGCGATCACAGAGATCACCATGTCCGGCCCCGGCGCCGGTGGGCGACAGACGGCCTCCGCGGTCTTGGGGGACCTGGTGAGCGCCATGCTCCCGCCCCCCGCGCCGTCGCCGCCGTCCGATCCCTTGCCTTTGGTGCAGGACATAGAGAGTGGCTTCTACATCCACATGGAGATGGCCGACCGCCCCGGCGCCTTGGCGGCCGTCGCCCACGTGCTGGGGGAGCAGGGCGCTTCGATCAAGTCGGTCGTCCAACACGGCCTGGGTGAGCACGCGCGCCTGGTCATGGTCGTCCATCCTTTGGCCGAGACCCGCCTGCGCGAGGCCTTGACCAGGATCGGGGCACTCGACTTCCTGCGCTCGACCCCGCGCGCCATACGTGTAATAGAAGAGGAGTTCATGTAATTCCCGCACCCTCTCCCCGCGCAGCGGGGAGGTCATTCTGAGAGAGGTTCATGTGAGCAACGCCGTTTCCATGTCCAAGAGCCACGTTCCCCTGATCGAGCGCTACCGCGACCGGCTTCCCTTCGAGGAGGGCGACCCGATCGTCAGCCTCCAAGAGGGCTCGACCCCGTTGCTGCGCGCGCCTGTGCTCTCGGACATGGTGGGGGCCTCCGTGCGCCTCAAGCTCGAGGGAGCCAATCCGACCGGCTCCTTCAAGGACCGCGGCATGACCTGCGCGGTCTCCGCCGCGGTGCGCGACGGCGCCAAGGCCGTGATCTGTGCCTCCACGGGCAACACCGCCGGCAGCGCCGCCGCCTATGCCTCGCGCGCGGGCATCACCTGCGCGGTGATCGTCCCCCACGGCAAGATCGCCGAAGGCAAGATGGCCCAGACCTTGATCCACGGCGCCCGCGTGATCTCCTTGGACGGCAACTTCGACCAGGCCTTGAAACTGGTGCGTGAGCTGGTCGAGGGGAACCCGATCGTGCTCGTCAACTCGGTCAACGAATTCCGCATCGAAGGCCAAAAGACGGCCGCCTTCGAGATCCACGAGGACTTGGACGGGGAGCTCGAGGCGCTCTTCATCCCCGTCGGCAACGCGGGCAACATCACCTCCTACTGGCGCGGCTTCCGCGAGGTGGGCGCTTCCCCCAAGCTGTTCGGCTTCCAAGCCGAGGGCGCCTCGCCCCTGGTCTCCGGCCGTCCCGTCGAGCATCCAGAAACGGTCGCCTCCGCGATCCGCATCGGCCACCCCGTGCGCGGCGAGGAGGCGCTCGCCGCCGCCGCCGGCTCGGGCGGTGCGATCCGCGCCGTCAGCGACGCGGAGATCCTCACGGCCTACCGGCTCCTGGCCGCCAAGGAAGGCATGTTCTGCGAGCCCGCCTCCGCCGCCTCGGTAGCGGGCCTGCTCAAGTACGGGGCCGACGGCGCCTCCCAGGTAGTGTGCGTGCTCACCGGTCGCGGCATCAAGGATCCCCAGACGGCGATCCTCCACAACGGCGGCAAAGTCATCTCCTGCCCCGCGGAGATCGGCGCGATCGAAGAGGCGGTCCTGGGTGACTAGTGGCCGGGCGGGGGGTAGTGCGGAGGCAGGCGGTAACGCAGAGGCTGGGGGTAACGCGGAGGCGGAGGGTAGTGCGGAGGCGGAGGGTAGTGCGGAGGGGATGAGGTCACACGGCGGCGGTCTCGGCCGGTGGGGCCTCTCGTGATCCGCAGGCGGGTTGTGCGCGCTCCCGCCTCCTCGGCGAACCTCGGTCCCGGCTTCGACTGCTTCGCGGCGGCGCTCGGCCTGCACCTCGACCTCGAGGTGACCGAGACGGGAGAGTTCGCCGTCGAGAGCGCTTTGGAGGTGCCCCGCGGGCGCGAGAACCTGTGCGTCAGGGCTTTCGAGAGTCTGCACCCGGCCGACGACTTCACGTTCAGGATCGCCTCTGAGATCCCGCTCACGGGAGGTCTCGGCTCGAGCGCCGCTGCGATCGTCGCCGGCCTGCTGGCCGCCGACCACCTGTTCGAGCTCGACGTCGACCTGCTCGAGTGCGCGAGCGCGATCGAGGGCCACCCCGACAACGTCGCCGCCTGCCTGCGCGGCGGCTTCGTCATCTGCGCCGACGGCGAGGCCGTCCGCTTCGAACCGCCCACGGGCTTGGAGGCATTGGCGGTCGTCCCCGAGCAGCCCGTGCGCACCAGCGAGGCGCGCCGGGCTCTGCCCGCCGAGGTGCCGCTCGCCCAGGCGGTCTTCAACACGGCCCATGGCGCCTTGCTCACCCTGGGCTTGGCCCGCAGCGACTGGGACCTCGTCGCCCGAGGACTGCACGACAGCCTGCACGAGCAGCGCCGCTCGCACCTGTTTCCGCGCTCCTACGCCCTGGCCCAACGGGCCCCCGGCCTGGGCGCCCTGGGCGCCACCATCTCCGGAGCCGGCCCCACCGTGCTCGTCTGGTGCTTCTACGAGCAGACCGGTGCTGTGGTCGAGGCATTGCAATCCGAGATCGAGGGCTGGGCGACCTTGATGCGCGCGCCATTTGAAGCGCAAGGCGCCTATGTGGGAGAGTTGTAGGCCATGGACGACGGTTACTTCCCCCGCGGAGCGTCGACTTTGCGGACGGTCCACGAAGAGAAGGCCGTGGGGCTCATGTACGGCCAGCGCGCGCTCTGCGTGGGAGCCATCAAGCCGCTCAACTATGTGGGCACGAGTCTGCACACGCGCAACAAGCGCACTCCGTTCCGGCGGATCACGCATACCGGTGGCATGTTCGAGGCGGTCTTCTTCGGCACGCGCGCCGAGGCCGATCGCGTCTTGGCCATGGTCGACGGCATGCACGAGCGAGTCGCCGGGACGTTGCCCGAAGATGCCGGGCCCCATTGCCCGGCGGGCACCCCCTACTCGGCGTTCGACCCCAACTTGATGCTCTGGACGGTGGCGGTCATAGCCGACTCGGCGGAATGGTTCTACGAGCGGCTCGTCCGGCGTCTCGCCGACGAGGAGCGCGAAGCGCTGTGGCAGGACTACCTGCGCTTCGGCGAGCTCTTCAAGATGCCGCTCTCGGGAGCGCCTCCAACCCATCGCGAGTACCGCCTCTGGTATGAGGGCCAGCTCGCCGGCGCCGACCTCCATCTGACCGATGAGGCCCGCTTCATGGGCTATGCCTCCGCTTTCGAGATCCCGATGCCGGCCAGTCGCCAGCTCGGCAAGCGCCTGCACGATCTCGTCATGCTCGGCTCCTTGCCCCCGCGGGTGCGCGAGCTCTACGGCTTGCCTTACACGAGCGCCCAGCGCGCCGCCTGCGCGGGCGTGCTCGCCTCCGGACGCCTTGCGCGCCTGTTTGCCCCCTCCTCGCTCAAGCGCGGCTCCTGCATCCCCGAGTTCGAAATGGTCGCCCTGACCGAGCGCCGCAGGATCGAACGGGGGCAGCCCACGCCCCAACTCGCGGGCTGACCCGCAGGCCGCTCGGCGCGCAAGGGCGGCGCGTCCAGGGGCCGGCTATGCGGGCGTTGTCGTTACCCACGAGGGTGTGCCCTACGCGCGCGTGCGCGCTCGCGCGTAGGGGCCCCGCGCAGGCGCTCGCCTACCTGGGGCGGCCCCGATCCACAGACCCCGTTTCAGCGGGCCCTGATCCACAGACCCCGTTTCAGCGAATCCTCAGCCTAGCTTGGCCAGTCGCGCCCGGGCGCCAGCCATGCCGGGCAGGCGTGCAAGCAATTCGCCGGCCAGCGCCACGTAGTCGGCGCCGAGGTCTGGCCGGTGATCGAGAATCGACACCGCCCGCTCGGCCGACTCGGCATACGCGATCGACGAGCGCACGGTCGTGTCGAACAGCTTCTCCCCGAAGCGCTCTCGCAGCGATGCCTGCGCCTCGCGCGAATGCACGGTCCGCATGTCCGCCAAATTCAGCAGCACTCCCACCAGCTCCAGCTCGTCGTTGAGGCTGTCCCTGGCGACTTCGATCACCTCCAAAGCCTGCTCGACGCCCTGCAGCGCGAAGTACTGGGCCTCGGCGGTCACAAGCGCATAGTCGGCTGCCACCAAAGCGTTCACGGTCAGCAAGCCGAGCGAGGGCGGGCAATCTACGAGCACGATTTCCCATGCGTCCTTGACTCCCGCAAGCGACCGTCTCAGAGTCATCTCGCGTCCCATCTTTCCGCCCAGCATCAACTCGGTCTCGGCGAGATTCAGGCTGGCCGGGATCACGCCCTCGCGGATCGCCTCGCCGGCGGTGGCAGTGCCTGCCAGCACATCGGCGATCGTGGGCTCGCTCTCGGGCGGAAAGTCGAAGTAGTCCGACAGGTTCCCCTGGGGGTCGAGATCCACCGCAAGCGTCCTCACGTCGATTCTGCGAAGCACGTCGGCAAGCGTGCGCACTGTCGTCGTCTTGCCGGTGCCTCCCTTCTGGGAGAGCACCGCGATCGTTAGGGCCATGGCGGCCGATAGTACGGGGAATGCGCTGCGCGGCGCCTCTAGCCCTCAGCCGGCCGTGCGGAGGGGTGAGCCGGGACGGTCGGCCGACTCGACCGGCACGCTTACGAACGTCAAGCGATAGCGCCCCACAAGGATCTCATCCCCGTCGTTGAGCGTTCTCCACTCGACGCGCTCACCGTTTACGAACACCCCGTTGAGGCTGCGATCGTCGAGCACCCTTACTCCGTCGGGCTGGCGCACAACGAGCGCGTGGCGCCGCGATACGGTCGGATCGTCGAAGCGCACGTCGGCCGCAAGGCTGCGCCCAATGCGCGTCCACTCGCGCGTGAGCGCCACTGTCTTGGTCTCTTCGTCGTCCTCGTAGAGCACATACTCGCCCGGCTCGCGCAGCTCCTCGCGGGCACGGGTCACCCACTCCTCTGTCTCTCGCGAATGGGCCCGCGGCGAGACCTCGCCGAGGGCTGGCGCGGCGTTGAACAGCGAAGCCCTCACGAAGTCGTGGCTGCCGCAGTCCGGGCAGTCGCGCAGCGCATCCAGCGAAGTGAGCGTCAGGACATATCCACATCTCTGGCACCTGAACGATCCGGTGCCCGCCATCGTGCCCGAAGTATGAGACTCCATGCTGCGTCTCCCCTTCCTCGCGTTCCCGGGGGATCGGGAACTTTCTGCAGGGTGGAATCTGGTCGCAATCATAACCAGTGTGTCAAGCGAGTTTCTACGAGCACCCTCGTGCGCTGCCGATCGGCACCCAGTTGCATAGTTCGAGGCTACCCCCCCAAATCGGCGTCCAAACGATGCCTAACGAAAGATCGGTGAAGATCGCTCTAAAGGGCACGCAAAGATCCTGGCTCAGGTCACATGCGGCGGGGCCTGGAGGAGGTCGCTCGCGCGTGGCGAACCTACCCGCATGGCATCTTCCGGCAGCGATGTCGAGCAGCTCGAGCGCTACCTCCTGCGGCGTGGCGTGGGCTCGCTCACGGCCGACCGCCATCGTTGCGTCGATTGCGAGCGTACGCCACTCGTAGGAGAGCGCGTCTACGTCTATGAGCGCTCCTCAGGGATCGTGTGCGAGCTGTGCCGCCAGTTGCGCCGCACGGCTCCGCTGCTCGCCGAGATCGTGCGTCACAGCGAGCTGGGCCACACCGTGCGGCTCACCGCGCGCGCCGCTTGAGCAGTCAATAAACTGCCGCGCCGTGCATCCCCTCACGGTCTCGATCGTCATCAGCGCCCCGCGTGAGCAGATCTTCGACTACCTGCAGGACATCGCCAATCACTCCGAGTTCACCGACC
>DATMPT010000290.1:0-3338 GCA_035567355.1 Solirubrobacteraceae bacterium | reverse complement strand
GAGAGGATCATCGCGGCATTGCACTTGCGCCACGTCTTCAACCCCTCCTGGACGTACGTCCGCAGGGTCGGATGTTGAATGAACCGCCAGGCTTCATCCATGACGCACAGCTTCAAGGTGGCGGTAGCCGCCGGATCCTGAATTCGGCTCGTCACGCGATGGAGGACGTAGAACAGCAGGGGTTCGAGCAGGACCGGGTAGGCGCGCATCGCCTCAAAGTCGAAGACCTGCAACCGCTCCACCGTCAGCGTGTCCTCGAGGTTGTCAAAGAGACTCGCATAGCGCCCGCCCTCGATCCATTTGTGCAGCCGGTTCGCCAGGGCGTGCGGCAGCAGATTGGCGACCGTCAACAGACGCCGTTGACTGCGATCCAGGACGTAGAGGTTCTCAATCGCGTCGTAGACCTCCCGATCCTCCAGGTCGCTGAGTCGGTAGCCGTCCTCCCCTTCGAGCAAGACGCGGACGAACGCGTGGAGAAAATGGAGGTGTTCGGGCGCCGGATCGAGCGCGAACGGATTGATGGTGACGTCGGACTGCCGCAGCCCGACCTCGAGATACTGTCCCTGCAGGAGCGAGGCCAGCTTCCGGTAGCTGTGGCCGAGATCCAGGATGACCGTGAGCGGGTCGTACTGCTGCGCGTGGGTCACCAGGAAGTTGAGGAGGAAACTCTTGCCGCTGCCCGTCGCCCCGAGGATCAGCGTATGGCCCACGTCCTGCACGTGCAGGTTGTACGCATACGGGATGTGTCGGGGTGTCTCGAAAATCGCCAACGCGTCTTGTCGGAGGTGGGCACTGACGCGTTCGCCGGGATCCAGCGTGAACAGGAAACTCAGGTCCGCCAGGTTGGTCTCGAGGAGCGCGAGGCGGCGCAGGTTATGGGCGCTATTGCCCGGGACCACGCTCAGCCACGCATTGAGCAGGTTATAGCCTTCGTCGAAGAAACTGCCGTCGTGCACGGCCATGACTTTCATCGCCTCGGCCGCGTGCTGGTCGAGGGCGCGCGCCTCGTGACCATGGAGGACGAGGGTCAACGAACACTGGCCGAAGAAGTGTCCGTTCACTTCAAGCTCGGTGAGGGAGTCGCCGAGTTGGTGCACCGTCGCACTGGCCGAGTCGTCGACCAGCATCTCGTCGGGCCGGCTGTCTGGCGCGATGTAGTTCACCAAGGCGACACGCTTGTTGAAGAAATGCCGCCGGCGCGTCTGGAGATCGCGGCGCATCCGCTCATGGGGAATGCGCTGCCACTCGAGGCACGCGATGAACTCGCCCGGGATCGTGTAGAGATCGCCGAGCAGATGGGCGAACGTGTGGCTCGGGGGCTCTTTCATCGAGAGCACCTTGACACGCTGATCACCGACCAGCAGGTGATCGCGGTGACACTCGACGCTGGAGTCGCCGACGAAGTAATCGACGTGCGTGTCGTAGGTGAGGGTGGCGCCGTGAATCGTGGCCGGATCGTAGTTCACGAGATGCCGGAAGAAGCGGAAGGCCTCGGCCTTCGCGAGCGGCGTCGGGCCGAGGTCGCTGAGCTGGACTTCAAACGCGGAGGCCTTGTGATGCAAGGTGGCGATCGCGCGAGTCAGGTCGGCCTCGAGCAGCCGCACCGTGTGATCGGTCGAGAGCCAGGCGCGCACGGCCTGCCGAGGCGCGCGCCAGAGGTGTCGAAGCTGGGTGCTGGTACGGGCGACCGTCGCCGCCTCGTACATCACCACGACATACACGCCGAGATCGTAGAGCTCGTGGCGACGACTATTGAGGTAGGTCGTGCGCTGCTGAATCGCGGCATCGGCGATCGGGTGGGCGCACCGAGCGGCGCGAATCGGATCGATCGTGCGCTTCACGACGTACTGATACACGCGACAATGCTCGTCGAGCAGGCGGAGCGCGGCCTCGAACCGGTGCACCAACGCGTGACGCTGCGCATGGGTGAGTCCCTCGACGTCGACCCCGCGCAGGCGATACACCACGCCGAGATGGCCGGCCTTGGTCACGAACGCCGTGTCGTCGACGAAGCCCCAGAGCGCGAGCAGGCTGTTGAGGCTGCCCGCGTCGTGGTAATCACGAAGGATCCGCGCGAGTGTCACCATGACGCGACCTCGAGGGCGATCGGGTCGTGTTTGGCTGGGTCGTACCGGCGACGTGCCGTCGACGAGGCGAGGAGGATGCGCAACATCTCCGGATCGCGCTTCGTGGCCCACAGGGCAAACCCATAGAGGCCCATGAACATGAGCAGTCCCGCAAGAAACGAGTAGAAGAGATTGAAGGTCGCCGCGCCAAGGAGGAGCGCCAGGAAGAACAGGCGGCGGTCCACGCCGCCAATCGTCAGCGGGCGATGCAGCGCTTTGTAGACGGGGCGATACGTTGGGCGGTCTGCCATGACCCGACCTCTCTGATACGTCGACGCGACTGACTCAAAACAGCCACGTGAGGAACTGTGCGGCAAAGAGCGCCAGTCCCCCACCAAACACGATCCCCGAAATCTGACGCTTCGCCCCACTTTCGCCGTACATGAACATCAGTCCACCGATCACGATCGCCACGAGTGCCAGTGAGCGGGCGAGCGGGCCCGTAAAGGTCGTGGCGAGATTGCTGGCGGCGCGTTCCCACGGCGACTGTGCGAGCGCGAGTGTCGGAAGGACGAGGAGGACCGTGGCGATAGCGCCCACACCGGCGCGTCCAAGTGATCGCACGGAATGACGACCGAACATGATGGAACCTCCTGCAACAGCGATGATCCTAACGTTTTTGTATACTTACATGCATACGCATGGCCAGCACATCAGCACCGTCAACATCAGACCACCTCGTGACGACCGAACTCGGGCGGCGGCTCGGGGCCCGACGAACGGCTCGACTGCGTCGAGTTATGCGCCAGACGGGACTCCCGGCGGAAGCCGTGCTAGATCTGGCGCTCGAAATCGTGGACATCGCCAGTCGGAAGCTCTCTCCTCCGCCCGTTCGGCGAACAGCCCTCGGCCTCGCGGCGGCCCGATGGCGTCACGTCAGTCCCGAGCAACGGAGCGTGGTCTTGCGACGAGCCGCCCAGGCCCGCTGGGCAAAACACCGTCAACGCCGCAAACGATAAGACCAGCGCCACGACGGAACGACACGCACATCATGCAAGCATACGCACAAGACCCCAACTCACCGCAGTCTCGCCTGTCGAACGGCACCTTGGCGATTTCACTCCGTGGTGATCGCGCCTCTTGCAAGAAACGCGTCAGCGCCGCCCGTGAGTCTAGGCGCAGCACGGTGGCGCCATGACCGTACCGAGGAGTGCAGCTCATGATCACTCGCTGAAGAGCGTGCCCCGAACACCTCCGCACGGTCATGGTTGG
>DATMPT010000289.1:0-7804 GCA_035567355.1 Solirubrobacteraceae bacterium | reverse complement strand
GACGTCGTGCTGGCGACCAACGAGTCCTATCGCCAGATCGCGCAAACCCGAGGCGCGAAGCAGCCTGGACAGGTGTTCGTCGTCCGCAATGGTCCCGATCTCCGCCGCTTTCCCGCGCGCGAGCCAGATCCGTCACTCAAGCGCGGGCAACCGCTGTTGGTCGGCTACGCCGGGATGATGGCTCCTCAGGACGGCGTAGACCACGCTCTGCGTGCCTTGGCCGTGCTCGCGCGCAGACGCGACGACTGGCATGCGATATTCGCCGGCGAGGGCGAGTCGCGAGTCGAGCTGATGCGCCTGTCCAGCGAGCTGGGCCTGCTCGGTCGCGTGGAGTTCGTGGGATGGCTTGAAGACGAGGCAATGGCCACGCTGCTGTGCAGCTGTGACGTATGCCTTGCGCCGGAGCCTTACACCCCGCTGAACGACGCCTCGACGATGATCAAGATCGCCGAGTACATGGCGATGTCGCGTCCGGTCGTCGCCTACGCGCTGCGCGAGTCCCGGTTCGCCGCAGGTGACGCTGCCTCCTACGCGGAGCCCAACGACGTAGCCGCATTTGCCGAGCGGATCGATGAGTTGCTGGACGATCCGGAGCGCCGCAGGAGGATGGGGCGGATTGGACGTGAGCGCGTCGAGCGCGAACTCTCCTGGGAGCACTCGGAGCGGAATCTCGCCGCCGCCTACCGCAGTGCGATCGAGCATGCCGGCCATAGTCGTGCAACCCGCAGGCGCGCAAGCGGCGCACGGGGACTGGCCCGATGATGGCCTCACCCCGGGGAGACTGGCCCGACGATGGCCCCACCCGGGGAGACTGGCCCGACGATGGCCTCAGCGCACGCAGGCTGGGCCGGCGACGGCCTCGGCGCGGAGCGGAGACTGGCCCGATGAGAGGTCCCGCGACCGAGTACTCAACGCCAAGCGTGAGCGTAATCGTGCCCTGCTTCAACTACGGTCATCTCCTTGCCGGGTGCGTGGCCAGCGTGCTCGACCAAGAGGGAGTCGACGTGAGACTGCTATTGATCGACGACTGCTCAGAGGACGACAGCGCCGATGTCGCCGCCCTCCTCGCCGACCTCCATGACCGGGTCGAGCTGCGTCGCCACGCACAGAACACGGGGCTGATCGCCACGGCCAACGAGGGCCTGCAATGGGCCCAGGGCGATTATGTCGTGCTGCTGTCCGCCGACGACCTGCTTGTTCCCGGTTCTCTGCAACGGGCCACCAGAGTCATGACCGAGCACCCGAATGTGGGATTGACCTACGGGCGCGCGCTGCGTTTGACTGAGGGAAGCCCCCTCGTCATACCCAACGGACGCCGGCGGTCGGCCAAGATATGGAAAGGAGCCGACTGGATTCGTCTGCGATGCCGCTCGGGCCACAATTGCATTGCCTCGCCCGAGGCGGTCGTCAGAACCTCGGTGCAGCGAGCTGTCGGGGGCTATGACCCATCCTGCCAACACACCAGCGATCTGAACATGTGGCTGCGTATCGCCTCCGTCGCCGACATCGCATTCATCCGAGGAGCCAGCCAGGCCGTCTACCGAGTCCATGGGAATAGCATGTGGCGCAGCCACGATAGCCCGATGGTCGACCTGCGCGAGCGCAGAGCCGCGTTCGAAGCCTTCTTCGGCGAATGCTCGTCACGCCTGGAGGATCGCGGCCATTTGCAAGACACGGCAGCCCGCACCCTGGCCCGTCAAGCCCTGTGGAAGGCGAGCAGGACGATCGATCGCGGCGAGGATGCCGAGCTTGCGCGGGAGCTCACCGCCTTCGCGCTCGATGCGTATCCGAGGGCACGGCAGCTGCGCGAGTGGCGAGGGTTGAGGCTGCGTCAACGGCTGGGCGCCGGGCGCTCGATGTTGTTCCCCCCATTCCTACTCACCGGGGCCACCCATCGGCTGCGTCACCATGCCAGCTGGCTGCGACTGAGGCATTTGGGCGTATGACGCACACAGAGCCCCCAGCCGACGGCCTGCTATCGCCCGAGCCCGACCGCGGCAATGCCGAGGCCGGCCGCGGTTTTGCCGAGGCCAATCCTGGCTATGCCAAGCCAGACCGCGGCAACGCCAATCCTGTCTATGCCGAGGCCAATCGTAGCTATGTGATCTATGCGCCCACGCCGTGGGACAGCCCCCGACAGCCGGCCCACAACCTGGCCGATGCGCTCGCGCTGGATCATCGCGTCCTCTATGTCGACCCTCCCCTCAGCCCATTGAGCCCATTCCGCTACGGGCTGCGTGCGAACACCTGGGCACGGCTGCGAGCAGTCACCAAACGGGGCGTGCGCCGAGCTGGGCGTCTGCGCGTATTCAGCCCCTTGGTGCTCCCACCGATAGAGCACAAGCGAATGCGCGCTCTTTCCACACCCCTGCTTCGCGCACAGATTCGACTTGCGGTGCAATGGTCGCTGAAAGACGACGCGCCGGTCGTCCTTGGGTGGCGCGGGCTCGAGGAGCTGGCTGGAGCAGCCGAGGAGTGTCTGCGTGTCGGAGTCCTGATGGACCATCCCGCGGCGGGGGCATCGCTCCTGGGACGCGACCCCGATCAGCTCGAGCGGGAAGCGACCGCCATATGTCGCTCGGCCGATCTGATCTGCACGACATCGCGGCCGATGCAGGAGTTGCTCGCCGAGCGAGGCTGGGAGAGCGAGTTTGTCCCCTTCGGCTTTCCCAAGGACCTGATCGGAGCTTTCGAGGAGAGCGAGCAACCACCTGAGTACAGCGCGTTGCCGCGCCCCTTGCTCGGCTATACGGGCGGGGTCGACGACCGGCTCGACTACGAGTTGATCGTCGAGCTGGCCGACAAGTTCAGTCATGGCTCGCTGGCGTTCGTTGGGCCCGTGAGCCCCCGCCTCTCGCAGGCGGCGCGGGCGGCGCTGGCGTCGCGCGCGAACATCCACTTGCTCGGCGCCAGGTCGCGCTCGCGACTTCCCGCCTATGTTCGCCACCTCGATGTCGCGCTGTTGCCGTATGAGGACAGCCTGTGGACACGCCACCAGTCGCCGATGAAGGTGTGGGAGTACTTCTATGCGGGACCGCCGATCGTGGGCGTCGGATCGGTCGAACTGCGGAGCTTCCCTCCTCCGCTCGTCAACTACGCGGAGCGGGCCGATCAGGTGCCCTCACTCGTCGAGCGGGCGCTGGCCGATCCCACGGCCGGTCGCGCCGAGCGCCGAAGCTTTGCGCTCGCCAACACGTGGGAAGACAGGGCCGCCCAAATCGACGCGCTGGTCGAGCGCCTGACAGTCGCACGATCCGCGAAGACCACAAGTAATCACGGCACAGCCAAGCACATGCGCACAGGAGCGCTGACACAATGACCCAGCGACTGCTGCTGATATCGCCGGTCCGCAACGAGGAAGCCCATATCGAGCGGATCGCTCAGGCGGTGGCCCGCCAGAGGCGAGTCCCAGACCTGTGGGTCGTCGTCAACGACGGCTCCACCGACCGCACCTCCGAGCTGCTTGCCGAGCTCTCCGCGCGGATCGACTGCTTGCGTGTGCTGGAGGCCCCCCGGGTGGCGAGAAAGGGCGTCGTAAACGATCGCCTCGCACTGGCCGTCGAGGTCAGGGCTTTCAACCTCGGCTTGGAGAGCGTCGACTGGCGATCGTTTACGCACATAGCCAAGCTCGACGGCGACACCGAGTTGCCGCCCGAGTACTTCGAGCGCATTCTGCGTGAGTTCGAGCGCGATCCGCTGCTCGGGCTTGCGGGTGGCGTGTACGCCGACCCGGCTCCCGGCGGCGATGGCTGGCAGGTTGTCGGCATCCCATCCGATCATCACGTCCCCGGCACGCTGAAGTGCTACTCACTGGAGTGCTTTCAGGCAATCGGCGGGATGCCCGAGCGGCTCGGATGGGACACCATCGACGAGACCTACGCGCGGATCCATGGATATCGCACACGGGCCTTTGCCGATCTGGTGGCCCTGCACCACCGTCCGAGAGCCAGCGCCGACGGCACGCTCAGGGGCCGAGCGCGCCACGGCCAGTGCGCCTATATAACCCACTTCACGCTGCCTTGGGTCACACTTCGCGCGCTCAAGGTAGCCCTTGCGCGTCCGAGAGGGCTCTCCGGCGTGGCCTTCCTCTACGGTTATCTGCGCTCAGCCGTCCGCCGCACCCCCAGGGTGGAGGATCCTGTGTTCCGTCGATTCGTGAGGAGAGAGCTGCGCGGGCGCATGCTGGGCGCCGTCAGTCTCAGAACGCCCAAAGATGGCGTAGTTCGCGCGCATGAATAGGCCGAGCTGCCTGTTCCACAGAATGCAATCTGAGGTCGTGCGCGAGTGCTGGGTCGCGCCGAGCGTTGATTAGAGATGTCGTGCAAGGGCGTCATAACCGTTGCTGCCGCCGCCACGCCGAGCAGGCCGTGGCTCGACGCGACCCGGTCCACCGCTCTACAGCGGGTGGCCAACCGGCCCATCATCTGTCACGTGCTGGACGCGCTGCAGGCGGCGAGCGTAGAGGAGATCGCCGTGGTCACTCCTCCCAGCCTTGCCGAGGAGATCTTCACCTGTGTGGCAAGCGATCGGCGCAACGAGCAGATCCAGTATTTCGAGCACGATCATCGCGACGAGAACCACGAGACACTGGCAGCGCTGGCGCGGTTCGCTAGCGGTGAGCCCACGATCGTCCATCGCGCCAACGGCCTACTCGCACAGCCGCTTGCACCGTTCATCGCCTTGCTTGACCAGGAGCCCACGGGCATCGTGCTGCTCGTCACCCAGGGGGCCCGCAACACCGAGCAACTGGGATCCTCGGCGCGTGAGGTGCTGCGCGTGACAGAGCTCGACTCCGACAACGCAACGCTCGGGCTGGCCGGGATATGCATGCTCGGCCCCGGTGCGCTGGACGAGCTGCTCCAGCTCGATCAGTCCTGGGTTGACATGGAAGCGCTGGTCGAGTCCCAGATACGGCATGGCAGCGGCCATGTACAGGTACGTCTTGTTCGTGAGCATTGGCGCGCCTTCAACGGCAATCCGCTGGATCTGCTCGATCTCAATCGAGCGGTGCTCGACACGCTACGGGGGGACACCGCCGCCGCCGGCAAGGGCAATCGCTTCGAGGGACGCGTCGTGGTTCATCCGACGGCGTCGGTGGCCTCGAGCGTGATCTGCGGACCGGTGATCATCGGAGCGGATGCCTACGTAACCGATTCATACATAGGCCCACACACATCCATAGGGGAGCGCGTACACATCGAGGGCGCGGAGATCGAGCGCTCGATCGTGCTCGCCGGTGCGAGCATTCTGCATGTCGGCGGCCGCCTCGTGGCGAGTGTGGTTGGACGCGACGCGCGGGTGTTTCGCGACTTCTCGATGCCGCGCGCGATGCGACTGCAGGTCGGCGACGGCGATGAGGTCGCCTTGTGCTGAATAAGGCCTCCGCACAACGGTAGAGACCCGCTTTTGCGGAAGAACCGGCCCTGATTTTCGTTAGTTGGAGGTACGGACACGACGATCACGACTGGACAGCGAGGCAGAGCATGAAGACACTGGTTACAGGAGGCGCGGGCTTCATCGGCACTCACCTCGTGGAAGAGCTCGTCCAGCGGGGAGACGAGGTCGTGGTGTTGGACTCGCTCGAGGAGCAGGTACACGGTGGCGTAGAACCCCAGCTGCCCCCCTCGGTCGAGTTGATCGTCGGAGCGGTCGGCGACCGCAACGCCGCCGACCGCGCGCTCGCGGGTGTCGATCGCGTGGTGCACCTCGCCGCAGCCGTCGGCGTCGGGCAGTCGATGTATGAGATCGCGCGCTACACCGAGCGCAACACGATGCAGACCGCAATCTTCTTGGAGCGCCTTGTGGCACAGCGACCGATGCCCGCGCGCCTGGTCGTGGCTTCCTCGATGTCGATCTACGGCGAGGGAGAATACGAGTGCGCCGAGCACGGTCGGCTGGCGCCACCGCCACGACCCGAGGAGCAGCTCGTGGCACGCCAGTGGGAGCTCTCCTGTCCACGGTGCGGCAGCGACTTGAGCCCGGTCGGCACGCGAGAGAGCAAGTCGCTGATTCCAACCTCGATCTATGCCATCACCAAGCGCGACCACGAGGAGCTGTGCCTTGTGACCGGGGCGGCCTATGGCATACCCGCGGTGGCATTGCGATTCTTCAACGTCTACGGTCCCGGCCAGGCGCTCTCCAACCCTTATACCGGGGTGGCCGCGATATTCGCCTCGCGACTTCTCAACGGTCGCCCTCCGGTGATCTTCGAGGATGGCGAGCAGTCGCGCGACTTCATCCACGTGAGCGACATAGTGCGCGCGATCATGCTCTCGCTCGAGTCCGAAAAGGCGACCGGACAGGCGATCAACCTCGGCACCGGACGCCCCACCACGGTGGTGCAGATCGCGCAGGCGCTGGCCGCTGGCCTGCAGAGGAGCATTGAGCCCATCCACAACGGTCAATATCGGGCTGGAGACATCAGGCACTGCGTCGCCGATCCGGGCCGCGCCCGCGAGCTCCTTGACTTTGAGGCCGCAACGACGCTCGAGGATGGCATGCGAGGCCTACTCGAATGGCTCGTCGATCAAGAGGCTGTGGATCGCGTCGACGACGCCACCCGCGAGCTGGCCGCGCGCGGCCTGGCCCGCTGAACCCGGACGGGCCGATGCAGGCGCACGGCCAGGACATGACCGACCTTGTCGACCTCGCGATCGTGGTCGTCTCGACAAACGAGGCGCACTGGCTCGAGCGCTGCCTCTCGACGGTCTTGGAGCACGCAGGCGACGCGACGCTCGACGTGATCGTCGTCGACAACTCCTCCACCGACGGAACGCGCGAGCTCGTCGAGTCTCGCTTCCCATGGGCGCGCGTCGTCACTTCGCCCAACCGCGGCTTCGCCTATGGCAACAACCGCGGCATCGAACACGCACGCGGGCGCTACGTGCTGCTGCTCAACCCGGACACCGAAATAGCGCAGGGAAGCTTCGGCGAGCTGATAGCACTGCTCGACGCCGAGCCGGCGATCGGCTTGGCCGGTGTGCGCCAGGTCACCGCCGACGGCAACCTGTGGCCTACGATCCGCCGGTTCCCAAGCGTGAGCCGGGCGCTAGGCGAGGCCCTGTTCTCCGAGCGCTGGCCGGTCCGCCCGAGCTGGTCGGGCGAGCGCGTGCTCGATTGGGCGGACTACGAGCGCGAGACCGACTGCGACTGGACCTCGGGGTCGTTCATGCTGGCCCGACGCGAGGCGCTGCTGAGCGCCGGTCTGCTCGACGAGCGCTTCTTCATCTACTCCGAGGAGCCCGACCTCTGTTTGCGCATCAAGCGCGCCGGCTGGCGGGTTCGCCATCAGCCGCAAATGACCATCGTCCACCACGCCGGTAAGGGCGGGATCCGGCCACGTATGCTCGCGCAAGACGCCTACACGCGCAGGCAGTATGCGCACAAGCATCTCACGCCCGTGCGGCGTCGTATGTATCTCTCGGCGCTCGGCCTGCGCCAAGTCCTGCGCGCCGCCGGCGCCCGGGCGACTGGCTCGGAGGCCGGCGATCGTCGCGAGGGCGCCAAGCGTGCGCTCGACGCGCTCCTCGGACGTGGCGATCCACCATTCGGGACTCCGCCGGCAACCGCGGTTACGCCTTACCCCGGCGTCGCCGAGCCCTCGCCGGTGACGCCGCCAACGGTCAACGTGGGCAACTGACGTCCGCGCATCACGGGACTGCCTTATGGTCCGCCGGTGCCTGTGTAGCCGGCTTGGAATGGGAGTCCGGCCGCGACGTAGAAGCCTGTGGGCGAGACCGGTTCGGTTAGGGTGTTCCAGCTTGTGCTCACCCATTTTGGGGCCCAGTTGGTCACCGAGTGCGCC
>DATMPT010000288.1:0-5310 GCA_035567355.1 Solirubrobacteraceae bacterium | reverse complement strand
AAGACCTTCCGGTCGATCACCACGCCATTGCCGATCACGCAGCGCTTGCCGGGATACAGGATGCCGGAGGGGATCAGGTGCAGCTTCCACTCCTCCTCCCCCCTCACGATCGTGTGTCCGGCGTTGTTGCCGCCCTGAAAGCGCACGACCGCGTCCCCGTTCTCGGCGAGCAGATCGGTGATCTTCCCCTTGCCCTCATCGCCCCACTGGGCGCCCACTATGACTATTCCAGGCATCGCTCAATAAGTCTACGGAGGCTCTGGGCGCTCAGGCGGACTGCTTATGGGTGGCGCTCTCAGAGCGCTCGAACTTGAACTCTTGACGCATGTCATCGCCGTAGAGGCTCAGCGGATCGCCACACATCTCGACCAGGCGGGAGACGATCCGCTGGCCGACGACCTCGCTGGCGTCGTTGGATACGACCCGGCGCTCGGCGCTCATTTGGCCGTCGCCGTCCTCGGTCACGGTCGTGTGGATCTGACGACCCATCTGCTTGGCGAGATCTGGAGGCAGGAGGTTTGTGGTTGCGATGATCGGTCTCCCGGCCTGGTAGCGGGCGTCCACGATCGAATAGAGCTGCTCCAAGCGCCACGGAGTCGTGTGCTGGGCGCCGAGGTCGTCGATGTGGAGCAAGTCCACCCCGGAGAGCTTGTCGAGCAGGTCGAGCAGGCTGTTTTCGGTGCCGATCTCATCACGAATCAGATTGAGCAGGCGCGGCAACGAGTAAATCGCGACAGAGTGACCCGCTTCCAGGGCAGCCGCCGAGACGATCATCGCGAGCGTCGTCTTGCCCGTACCCACGTCCCCGACCAGCCACATACCGCGGCCTTCCTCCAGGCGTGCGCTCAGATTGCGCACATAGCTGCGTACCCCGGATACCACCGCCTCCGGCATCCCAAGCACGGGTGGGCGATCGAACGAGGCGCCTCGATAGCGCTTGGGTACTCGACCCTCGAGGCTCGCGGCTCGCTTGCGGGCGATACGACTGGCGCGGCAGCGACAGTCCGATGCGGTGTTGGTGACCTCATCCACCAGGAACCCGCTCCCGTCGCACAGGCCGAGCGGACACGCATTCCGATCGCGTGAGCCAGGCAGGCTGAGGATGTCGGCGCTCATGCCGCGTAGCGGTCCTCGCCCGCGTAGTTCATGAACTTCGGGTACTCCTTCTGGAAGGTGAGCGTCACCTTGCCGACCGCCCCGTTGCGGTGCTTGGCGATGATCAGATCGGCCTCGCCAGGGCGCTCGGAGTCCTCGTTGTAGTACTCGTCGCGGTAGATGAACATCACCAGATCCGAGTCCTGCTCCAAGTTGCCGCTCTCGCGCAGGTCCGACAGCTGTGGGCGCTTGTCCGGGCGCGTCTCCACAGCGCGGCTGAGCTGTGACAGGGCGATCACGGGGACGCCCAGCTCGCGTGCCAGGATCTTCAGTCCCCGGCTAAGCTCGCCCACGGCGGTGACTCTGGAGTCATAGCGGCTGTCGGTCCTCATCAGCTGCAGGTAGTCGATGATGATCAGGCCCAAGCCGTTCTCACACTGGCTGTGCAACCTGCGCGCCTTGGCCCTGATCTCGAGCATGCCCACGTCGCTGGAGTCGTCGACCCACAAGGGCGCCGCCGCGAGACGCTGAGAGGCCTTCAGGATCTTCGGCCAGCGTTCCTCCTTGACGCGCCCCTTGCGCAGCTCCTCGCCCTTGATGCGCGCTTGGGAGGCGACAAAGCGCTGGGCAAGCTCAGCCTCTGCCATCTCCAGGCTGAACAGCGCCACCGGCCTGCCGTGTTCGACTGCCGCGTTCTCGGCCATGTTGCATACCAGTGCACTCTTGCCCATCGCCGGACGGGCCGCGATGATGATCAGGTTGCCCGGCTGAAAGCCGCCGGTGATCTCGTCGAGGTCCTTGAAACCAGACGGGGAGCCCGTCAGCGAAGTCCCTTCGATCGAGAGGCGGTGCAACTTGTCGAGCTCCTCGTGCAACACCTCCTCGATCGAGCGGAAGTCCTGCTGGCGATCGTCGCGCGCGACCTCGAGCATCGTCTTCTCGGCCTGCTCCACGAGCTCGCGTGGTGCATCCGTGCGTTCGAGGACGCTCGACTGGATGTCATAGGAGGCAGCGAGCAGGCGCCTCAGCAGCGCGTTCTCGCGCACTATCTGCGCGTAGCGGCGCGCGTGGCCGGCGGCCGGTACGACCCCTGTCAGCTCGTCCACCGCGGCGGGGCCACCGACGTCCTCGAGCTTGCCTGTCTGGCGCAGGCGGTCGGTGACCGTAAGCACGTCGACCGGCTCAGACTCGTTGTACAAGGCAAGCATCGCCTCATAGATATGGCCGTGTCGATCGCGATAGAAATCCTCCGCGCGCAGCCCCTCTTCGATCACGAGCGCGTACAACGAACGATCGGACAACAGGATCGCGCCGAGCACCGATTGCTCGGCGTCGAGGTTGTGTGGGGGGGCAATCACGCCTGTCGGCATGCCCGAGCCGTTGCTTGTCGAGACGGCGCTCATCGCTTCGGCGAGTCTACGTCGGGCGGCCCCGCGGCTCGCGGTGGGAACCCGCAATTGAGAGGGAAATCATTATCGCTCAGGCTCACGAACACATGTTCCCAGGCGGGGCGGACCGCAAGCGACGCGCCGCTCGCGGACATCGAGCCGGTGTTGAAGTGCGTCGCGCCGAGGCTACTTCTGCGCCACGACCATGGTCTTCACGGTGGCCGTCACTCCCTCGACGACCTCCACGACGACCATGTATGTGCCGACATTCTTGATTGGCTCCGGCAGATGTACGTTGTTCTTGTCGGTCCTGAGCCCGCGGGCATCGCGGATCGCCGCGGCGATGTCCTGCGCGGTGACCGACCCGAACAGGCGCCCGTCAGCGGCTGCCTGCTGGGCGATGGTGATTACCGTCTTGTTTAGAAGCGCCGCATTGTCGCTTGCTTTCTCCGCGTACTCTTTCGCTGCCCGCTCGGCTGCTTGCTGGCGCTGGCGGATGACTTCTATCGCTCCTTTGGTGGCCGGCTGGGCGAGCTTGCGGGGGATGAGGAAGTTACGCAGGTAGCCCTTGGAGACATCCACTACGGTGCCCTGCTCGCCGAGCTCTTCGACATCCTTGAGAAGTATCGCTTCGGGCATGTAGTTCCTGATCCTGGGGTTGAATGGTGGACGGTGGGGCGCTACCGGTCGCGGTCGCGCTCGCCGCGCTCGCGGCGCGGGTGATCGTCGCGGCCGCCCTCATTGACATAGGGCAGCAGCGCCAGCTCACGGGCGCGCTTGACGGCCCGCGCGATCTGGCCCTGATGGCGGCGGCAGGCGCCGGTGATCCTGCGCGAGCGGATCTTGCCCTTCTCGGAGATGAACTTGCGCAGCGTCGTCACGTCCTTGTAGTCGACCTGCTCAACCTTGTCGCGGCAGTGCTGGCAAGGCTTGCGCCTTCCGCTACCGGACCCACCCTTCTTGTCTCGTCGCCGGACAGGCTTGCCGCGACCGCGCTTTGCCATCAGTGCCAAGATCCTTCGCTGTTGAACTAGAACGGAATGTCGTCGTCGCCGGGTGCCCCGGAGACCGGTGCGGACTGGAAGTCGCGGTCATCGACCGCGATGTCCTTGCCCTGCGAGGCCCCTCCTCCCGCGAACCCTCCGCCACCAGAGGGGTCTTCGCGAGACCCGAGGAACTGCACCGAGTCGGCAATGATATCGACTGCGCTGCGTTTCGTGCCGTCCTGTGCCTCCCACTCGTGCCACTCGAGCCGTCCGTCGATCGCCACAGGCCGTCCCTTGGACAGGTAGCGGGCGGCGTTCTCGCCCTGATTGCCCCACACCGTGACGTTGAAGTAGTTGGGCTTGTCCTCCCACTCGCCGGTGCTCCCGTTCTTGCGGCGAGTGTTGCAGGCGATACGCAGCTTGCACACCGAGGAGCCGCTCGGCAGCGAGCGCAGCTCGGGATCTGCGGTGAGATTGCCGGTCATCACGACTCGGTTGATGTTGCTTGCGGCCACGGCCTCGTTCCTTTCGCTGTGTTCTTGCCTCGGTGCTTCGCTCTCCACGCCAGAGGCCTCGTGCGAGTCTAGAGAGGTGGACCCGCCCGGTGTGGCGCGGGACGGGGTGTCCGGCGATCCGCGATAGCGCTATTTGCGGCTACTTCGAGGACCCGGCCGACTGCTGGCGCGGAGATGTGCCGAACACCTCGTCCCAATAGGGCGCGCTGATGCCAAAGCCCTTGGTGTCGTCCTGGAAATGGTGGCGCATATGGCGCTCACGCAGAACCCTACCCACGCGCGAGCGGGGGCGGAAGTGGTGGACGTAGTAGTGGAGCATGTCGTAGGCCAGGTATCCGGCGAAGAAGCCCGCCCCCACGCCGGGGGCATAGCTCTCGCCGAGCACGACATACAGCACGCCGAACACGAGTGCTCCCAGCGGAATGCTCACCGCGGGCGGCATCACCAGGCGCAACGGATCGTTGGGGTGCTCGTGGTGGATGCCATGGATGATCCAGTGCATCCGTGCACCGATCCCACGGTCGGGCTCGAAGTGGAACACGATGCGGTGCAGCCAATACTCGAACAGCGTCCACAACGCATAGCCGCCCG
Organism: Solirubrobacteraceae bacterium; assembly: GCA_035567355.1. Classification (GTDB taxonomy): domain Bacteria; phylum Actinomycetota; class Thermoleophilia; order Solirubrobacterales; family Solirubrobacteraceae; genus Palsa-744. Next base: position 735 of record DATMPT010000288.1, on the reverse strand, counting down.
CGAACAGCCCGATCGCCCCGGGCGGGCTGACAAGCGAAAGCGCCCAGGCCTCCAGCGCGACGATCACCGGCACGAAGATCAGGACCGGCACCGAGGGGTGCACGCGCGAGCAGGCGTCCAGCAGGCGGGAGTCGAACATCGGCGGCGATGCGCGCAGCACGTCTGTCCTGCGCATAGCGGGCCCATCTCCGACCGGATGCTCGCTCACGATTGCATCTCCACGAAGACCCCCACGGTCGTTGTCCTCGGTGGCTGCACGCCTCCGAGTGTATTACGCTACCGCCTGCTCCTCGGTCTGCACCGCGGGCTCGGGCTCCTCGCGTACAGGCGGCGCGGCACCCGGGCGCATGTCTGGAGCAGCCGGCGTTCCGGGCTTGAGCTTGTTGATGCGGAAGCGGATCACCCCATCGGCGATGTGCAGCGTGCGGTTCAGCTCGGCGATCAAGTCCACGGTTGTCGCGTGGAACTGCAATAGGTGGTACTCAGCCGTCGTCTTGTGGTCAATCGGATACGCCAGCGCTCGCTCTCCCCACGCGTCGTGGTGGACCAGCTCGCCCTTGGCGGTGATCGCCTCCCGCGCATCCGCCACGATCTTGGCGCGCAGGGGCTCCTCCACCTGCGGGTCGAGTAGCAGCACTAGATCGTATGTTGGTGCGGGCAGGGTCATAGGCAAAGGCAATGGACTCTACGGCGGGCGGCGATCATAACAGGGCACGAGCAGCGGTCCACTAGGCC
>DATMPT010000287.1:0-2884 GCA_035567355.1 Solirubrobacteraceae bacterium | reverse complement strand
GCCTGGATCGGTTTTTGACCGTCGCGGCCCGCGCAAGCGGGTTAGAGGGATGAGAGTTTGTGGGGCGGGCCACGACGGTCAAAAACCTCCCAGTCCTTGTTTTGCGTAGGGACGAGGCGGGGTGGGTGTAGGCAGCGATCGCCGCCGCACTCGATAGTCGTGGTTTGTGTCAGGCCGTTGCGTGAGCGCTGCGTAGACCTCAGCGCCACTGGTCTCCGCGTTCGTCGCCGGCGGGACGAAACAGCGCACCAAGGGGTATGAGCTGGGCCTGGTTAGCAGGCCCTGAACGTGGATCGAGCCACGTGGCGCCCGTTGACTTCGCTCCGATCCTGTCCCGTTTGCTCCCGTTCGCCGGATTAAGCCCGTGAAGAACCTTATTGGCGAGAAACGGAGGCAAACCTGATGCAGACCCACAGAGACGCCCAGATCGTCGACTGGATCGGCCGCCTCGGCGCCGCCGGCGCCGAGCACGTTATGAGTCGCTTCTCGTTGAGTCGCAGCGTCACCTACGCGCGCTTGAACTCGATGGTGCACGACGAACTGCTCGAACACCACGCCGTCCTGTACGCCCGGCCCGGCATGTACACCGCGACTCCCGCCGGTCTTCGCTGGCAAGGCCTTGAGAGTCTCGGCAAATTCGCGGTCCGTCCAGGCGGCTTCGAGCACGCCTGGCAAGTCGCCCAAGCGGCCGTGCAGATCGAGAACGGCCTGGCCGGCTGGCCAGTATTCAGCGAGCGAGAGATACGCGCAGTCGAGGCCAACAGCGGCAAACTGTTCGCCTCCGCAAAGACGGGCGCGGTCGCTGACCGTCCCGCGCTCCATCGCCCCGACCTCGCCGTCGAGCGTCCCGGCGGCAAGGTCACCTCGATCGAGATCGAGCTTTCGATCAAGTCATCCTCACGGCTCGCAGCGATCTGCCGCGGCTGGGCCCGCTCCCGCCACATCGACCGCGTCTACTACCTCGCGACGCCCGGCCCCGCCAGCGCCGTCAAGCGCGCGGCACGCAGCGCTCACGTCACCAACCGCGTGCGCGTGCTCGCCCTTCGGGAGATACCGCGACTCATCCACGAGCTCACGACCGGCAACGAATCCACCGAAACACCCATCTACCCACCCCGACGAGCACAGTGGCGTCCACGGCAATACCAAACACGCGAGGTAGTCCGATGAATCCCACGACCCAGAACCTTGCGCCACGACTCAGGCTTAACGATCCGCTCCTGCGACCCGAGCAAGCAGCCCAACTACTCTCCGTCAAGCCCAGCTGGATCTACGACGCCGTGCGCACCGGACGACTACCCTGCCTGCGCGTCGGCCGGCACATACGCTTCACCCAAGCAATGCTCGAAGACTGGCTCACCCAGCAATAGACGCACCAGCTCTCCCCCGTTGCCCATCATCCTGTGCAGCTGCGAATAGAACCTCTGCTGAGGCACACTCGTCTAGCGCCGCAGGACCTACAATCTCATTAGATGACCACGCGCGAGAAGATCCACAAGTTGATCGACGAACTCCCTGAGTCCCAGCTGGAGCCCGTGGCTGATTACATAGCCGCGCGCGGACGCCCTGGCGATGTCGCAGACGAGTGGGGCAATGTGTCGGCCACGCTGCGGGGGTCCACGGCGCGCTCCATGCGGCGGCTCGATGAGCAAGAGCGCGAGGCCGGACACAGTCCGTGGTGAGCCGCGGCGATGTCTGGTGGTACGAGCCGCCAGACGCCAAGCGTCGCCCGGCTTTGGTCATGACTCGCACGGAGGCCGCCCAAGGCCTGAACGAGCTGTTCGTGATCCTGGCCACGACAACGGTTCGGGGATTGCCCACCGAGGTGGAACTAGGAACGCGGGACGGGATGCCACGCAACTGCGTGCTCAATGCGGATCACGCGGGCGCCGCCGGACAAGGCGTTCCTGACCAAGCGGATCACGCGGCTCGGGTCTGAGCGCATGTCAGAGGTCTGTCGTGCGCTGGCCTTCGCGACGAGCTGTTGAGCGCCACCGATCGAACCGCAAAACCATGTCCCGAACCATGTCCCCAAGTAGGAAAATCTAAGGTCGTTTCGGAGCACCCAACCCAACCCAATCTGGCTCAACCAAGCCAAATTTACCCTCAATAAGCCTCTTGGACGGAGGCGACCCGTCGCCTGGCGCGCATCTTGCGCTCAGCGGCGGTGGAGGCCCAACGCCGTCCCGGCGTGCTCGCTGCCGAGCGCGTTTGCGCTTGGCACCGGGCGATCTTCCTGACCACGTTTGAGCGTGACGCCGGCAGAGTGCGCGCGGACGACGAGCCAGTCGAGTTCGGCGTGCCCATGCGGATAGGAGAGGAGCTTTGCGACGTGCCGGTGCGCGGCACGCTCGGACGCTTGGTGATCATGCGCGAGCTGCGTCTCGCGTGTGAGACATTCAACGCGAGCGTGGCCGCTCTGCGCGACTGCGAGCGGACAGTCGAGGCGGCCGAGGGTGTCGAGCGGCTGCGGCGCTCTATAGCGCCATTCTGAAAACCCATCCGTTCGTCGACGGCAATCTTCGCGCCGCATACGTGGCGCTGATCGTCGGGTTCGCATCGGTTGGACTGGCGGCGATCGCCGCCAGGCCTGACGGCCTGGATCGGTTTTTGTTGGGTGTAGGGACAGGCGGGGTGGGCGTAGGCAGCGATCGCCACAGCAGCTCGATGGTCGTGGTTTGTGTCAGGCGGTCGCGTGAGCGCCGCATAGACCTCGACGCCGCTGCTCTCCGAGATCGTCGCCGGCGGGACGAAACAGCGCACCAAGGGGTGTATGGACTGGGCCTGGTCGGCGGTCCCTGAACATGGATCTAGCTACGAAGCGCTCGTGACTTCCGGCCCATCACTCTCGATAAGCACGGCCGCGAGGCAGGACACGCAGCAC
>DATMPT010000286.1:0-5646 GCA_035567355.1 Solirubrobacteraceae bacterium | reverse complement strand
ACCGCGGGATCGAGCTCTCCGCGCGCGTCCAGCAGTTCCTGCTGAGCGCCGAGATCCTGATCCTCGGCGCGTTCGCGATCGTGACCTTCGTGAAGGTGTACGCCAACCACCCGCCGGGCTCGATCGAGCCGGCCTTCGCCTGGTTCAACCCGTTCGCGCTCAGTTTCAAAGCACTGATCGACGGGGTCTTGCTCGGCATCTTCATCTACTGGGGCTGGGATTCCGGGGTGGCGGTGAACGAGGAGTCCGAAGACCCCAACGAGGGACCGGGACGTGCGGCGGTCATGTCGACGATCCTGCTCGTCCTCATCTACGTGGTCGTATCCGCGGCCGGGCAGGCCTATGGCGGCACCGGCCTGTTGACCAACGAAGCCAACCAGAGCGACGTCTTGAGCGTGCTCGGCTCGCAGGTGTTCGGCTTCCCGTGGGACAAGCTCTTGATCATCGCGGTGCTCACCTCGGCCTCGGCCTCGACGCAGACGACGATCCTGCCGACCGCGCGCACGACCCTGTCGATGGCCTGGTGGAAGTCGATCCCGCAGGCGTTCGGGAAAATCCACAAGCGCTACCTGACGCCCGGCTTCTCAACCCTGATGATGGGCGGCGCTTCGATCGTCTGGACGCTGGTCATCCTGAATCTGTCCGAAAGCGCCCTTGAAGACTCGATCGTGGCGATCGGCTTCCCGATCTGCTTCTACTACGGCTTCACCGGGATTGCCTGCATCGTGTACTACCGCCACGAGCTGAGCAAAAGCCTGCGCGACTTCGTCCTGCTCGGCCTCGCGCCCTTGCTCGGCGCCCTGATGCTGTTCGGGGTGGCCGGCTACGCGGCCGTCTACTACGGGCACGCCGAAAACGTGTCCTCCAAACCGATCCTCGGCATCACCTTGCCTCTGTGGATGGGAATCGGCGGGCTGTTGATCGGCGTGATCCTGATGATCGTCTCGCGGCCGTTCTTCCGGGACTTCTTCTCGCGCAAACTGGAAACGGTGCAGCCCGGGTTGTTCGAGGCACCGGTGGAGCACGCACCGGCGCGGTTCTGATCTAGGTGGCGATCCCAGCCAATCGCCTGCCGTGGGCATATGGGAGCAATGCGCGCGCAATCGGGAGGCCGCGCGCACCTCTCTCGAGCGCTACCCGCCCACACCTCTCGAGCGCTGCCCGCCCGGCACCTCTCTCAAGCGCTACCGGGCGCGGGCGCGGCAAGGAGCTCCGACAAGCGCTCGTGCTGAGCGCTGTCGGCCCCGAGCAGCTCATCCACCCACCGCAGCACGATCGCGTCCTCGACCTCTGTGCCCCAGCCGACGATCTCTTCGATGTCCACCCAGTCCTTCGGCCGGTCAAAGACCGCCTTGCACACGATCAGATGCTCTGGAGAGAGGATCGGTATGTGCACCGGTCCGAAGGCAACCTCGCGCGAGCGCGTGCCCATCTCGCGGTGCAGGTCAAGGGTGGCGAAGAACAGGTCGAGATAGGAGCCTTCCCAGTCCAGCCTGGCCTGACCGTCACGCTCGATCGCGTTCCGCTCGGACTCGGAGATGTCCACACCCAGATGCACCAGCGCTCCAAGCACCGGCTCGGCCTCCGAGGGGGAGAGCGTGACGTTCAGGTCGATATCGGTGGTGGCGCGCGGGCTTCGATACCACGCCAGCGCGATCGCCCCACCGAACTGGTGCGGTATGCGCATCGAGTCGAGCATCTCGTGTACCGAGACGATCCTCGAGCTGAGACCGTCGAGCCCGCCGGCGCCGCTCACGGTCTCTGCGCCACCGCCGCGCCGGCTGCCGCCGTCGCGCCGCGACGCTTTGCGAGCCCGGCCAGGACGGGGAACGCGAGCGGCTCGAACGGCCTCGGTGGCTGACCTGCCTTGACCATGTCCGCAAAGCCCAGCAGCTCCAGCAGCGCCGCGCCGGCGTCTCCCCGCGCGACCATGGCCGGCGGTCTTGCGAGCGAGCCAGCCATGCTCTTCGAGCCGGCCAAAAAGCGATCGCGGGCGCGACTTGCGCCGGAGGTTGCAACTCGCAAACGCGCTCCAGCGCGGCGGCCGGAGCGAATCACCGCGTCTGCGTCAAACGGCCGCTGCGCCCTTCGCGCCGCCGCGGCAAGTGCCTCGTCGGTCAGGACATCGAAACCCGCAAGCGTGCGCGAACGAGGTCCTTTGGAGGTGTGAAACGATTCTCGGATCTCAAACCGCCCGCCGCGCCGGGCAACGACATACGCCATACCACTACATTACCACTACATCGCCCACTAGCAGGTGCGCGAGGGCATCTATTACCGGGGAGCTGCTCAAACCAGCTAGCCAGGCCACAGACTCTGCCGCGAATCGTCAAAAAGCCTGCCAAGCGGCAGGGCCGGAACGACGGTGAGCGGCCAGGGTGTGGTGTCCATCCGATCAGGCGATTGGGCTACCGTTCAGCCATCGGCAAACCGGCCAAACCGTGAGCATCGACGTCCAAACCCGCCCAAGCGACCGCAAGAGCACCCAGCGCGAACGGCTGATCGCTGGAATGATCACGGCGGCGTATCGCCATGGGTACGCGGGGGCGAACGTGTCTCAGGTGATCGCCGTCGCCGGGGTGTCGCGGCCCACCTTCTACGAATACTTCCAGGACAAGGACGACTGCTTCATCGCCGCCCACCGCGAGCTCAGCCGGCTGCTGGTGTGGGAGATCCGCCGGGCGGTCGAGACCGTGGCGCCCGAGGAAGCCGTCGAGGCGGCGATTCGCGCGCTCATCAGACTCTCCGAAGAGTTCCCCGACCGCGCGGGCTTCCTCTGCAACGAGGCGATGGCCGCGGGATGGCGCGGGCTCAACGAGCGCGACCGCTTGATCGACGAGCTCGCCGTGGTCGTCGACGAGGCACGCGCACAGGCGCCACCGGACGCGCCGACGCCGGACCTGCCGATCCAGGTGGTGTTCGGCGCCGGGCGCTGGCTGCTCGCTCCCCCCCTGCGCCGCGGAGAGCGCGACCTGAGCGCCCTCGCCGAAGAATTCGCGGAGTGGGTGAAGATGTATGACGCGCCCACCGCCGAGCACCGCTGGCACACGCTCGATCCGGGCCCCCAGCTCCCGCCGTCGCCGTTCGTGTCGGAGATCTCGCTGCGCCCCCCACCGGCGATTCCTCCGGGCCGGTCGAAGCTCTCCAAGAGCGAGATCGCCCGCAATCAGCGCGAGCGGATCCTGTACGCCACCGCCCAACAGGCGGCGTCCAAGGGCTACAACGTGACGACCGTGGCCGACATAACCGTCACCGCCAAGGTCGACAGGCGCGTTTTCTACAAATACTTCCGCGACAAGCAGCAGGCATTCCTGGCGGTTCACGAGCTCGGCGTCCAGCAGCTGATCGCCTTGTCGGCGAACGCTTTCTTCAGCGCCCGCACGTGGCCCGAGCGCGCCTGGGCGGCGATGCGCGCGGGCACCCAGTTCCAGGCGACCCACCCCATCTTCACCCACATCTCGCTGGTCGAGTCGCACGCCGTCGGGGCCTCTGCGATCCAGCGCATCGACGACAGCCGCGCCGCATTTACGATCTTCCTCCAGGAAGCCAACCAGCAGGCCAAAAACCGCGCGTCGCGCACAGCGATGGAAGCGATCGGCGGGTCGGTGTTCGAGATCTGCTATCGAGCCGCGCGCTGCGGTGCAAGCGATCAGCTGTCGCGCTTCACCTACAACCACGCCTACATCGTGCTCGCCCCCTTCATCGGTGTGGACGCAGCCAACGAGTTCATCGACCGGAAGCTGCGCGAGGTAGCAGGCGGCGACGCTCTGAGCCCACCGCGCGAGGCAGCAGGCGGAGACGCCCGGGGCCGGCCGCACGAGGTAGAGGACAGTGACGCCCAGGGCCGGCCGCGATAGGTTGTCGAGCACCAAGGACCGTGACCGCCAACGCCACCAGCCAACGCCCGAACGAGCGCAAGCGCAGCCAGCGCGACCGGCTGATTGCCGGCATGGTGATGGCAGCCCGCCGCCACGGATACGCGGGGGCCAACGTCTCGCAGGTGATCGCATTCGCCGGCGTGTCGCGACCGACCTTCTACGAGTACTTCTCCGGCAAGGACGACTGCTTCCGCACCACCCACCGCGAACTAGCTCAGCTGCTGCTGGAGGAGATTCGCCAAGCGGTCGCCGCCGAACCTCCCGAGCGAGCGGTGCATGCCGGGATTCGCAGGTTCCTGGAGCTGGCCGAAGAGCACCCAAACGCAGCCAGCTTCCTGGCCGACTCGACGATGGCCGGCGGATGGGGGGCGCTCGACGAGCGCGACCGCATGATCGACGAGATCGCCGAGGTGATCGAACAGGCGCTTGCGCAATCCCCGCCACAGGCGCTTGCGCCGGACGTGCCAATACCGGTCGTGCTCGGAGCCGTACGCTGGCTTCTCGCCCCGGTTCTGCGTCGCGGAGAGCACGGTCTGGCCGACCTGGCCGACGAGCTCACCAACTGGGTGGAGAGCTACAGCTGCCCCTACGGCAAGCACCGCTGGCACACACTCGAACCGGGCCCCCAGCTCCCACCCTCACCGCACGAATCTCCCATAACGCTTCACCCCCCGCCGCCGATTCCACCCGGGCGCTCCAAGCTTTCGAAGGGGGAGATCTTCCGCAACCAACGCGAACGCATCGTGTATGCGACGGCCAAAGTGGCCGCCGCCAAGGGCTACACGGTCGCGACGATCGCCGACATCACGGCAGCCGCCAACGTCGATCGCGGCGTGTTCTACCGGCACTTCAGCGACAAGCAGCAGGCGTTCCTGGCCGTCCACGAGCTGTGCATCCAACAGATAATGGCGGTCACCGCAAGCGCCTTCTTCAGCGCCAGCACATGGCCGGAGCGCTCGTGGGAAGCTATGCACGCCTGCACCGAATTCCAGGCTCACCACTCGCTCGTCACCCATATCGCGTTGATCGAGTCCCACGCGGTTGGCGCCTCCGCGATCCAACGCATCGACGACAGTCGCACCGCGTTCACGATCTTCTTCCAGGAGGGCAACCACTACCGAGATCGACCTGCGTCGCGCACCGAGATGGAAGCGACCCTCGGCGCGATCTTCGAGATCTTCTACCGCCAGGCCCGCCATGGGGCCAGCAAGCAGATGGCGCGTTTCACTAGTCATGGCGTCTACTTGATGCTTGCCCCCTTCCTCGGCCCGGCGGCGGCCAACAAGTTCATCGACGCCAAGCCGCGCGTGGCGCCCCAGCAGGGGTGAGCCGCCCGGCCAGGACGCACAGGTGCGAGGGACGTGTGTCCGCAAAAGCGTGTCCGCAAATGGGACTCGCGCGCGCGGAAAGCACTATTACCCCACCTCGAGCTGCCCATGCGGCGAGCCGAGCGCGGCCAGGCGCTCCAAGAACGGCGCGGGCGGGAATGCCTCCGGACCAAGCACACCGACGCCCTTCCAAATGCCCTCGTCGAGCAGCTCCAGGGCCACGACCGGGTTGATCGCGGTCTGCCAGACCACAGCTTGAGAGCCATATTCGCGCATCGTGTGCTCGTTGTCGGCGATGTGGTAGAGGTAGGTCGAGCGTGGGGCTCCGTTGGCGCCGGTGCCGGTGACCCATGTACCCGCACACGTGCGCCCGGTCATGCGCTCACCCAATGTGGCAGGGTCGGGCAGGGCAGCGGCCACGACGTCGCGCGGGGCCACCT
>DATMPT010000285.1:0-11434 GCA_035567355.1 Solirubrobacteraceae bacterium | reverse complement strand
GATCCCGTCGTCTCCTTTGTCGACAAGACCTTCTTCGTGTGGGCCATCGGCGGCCTGGTGGCGGCCTTCTGGCTCGGTTATGCAATCGGCGGGACCTGGACGGCGGGTCTCACCGGTCTGTTGTGGGGTGGAGCGGTGCGCATGCTCCTGCTCCACCACGTCACCTACTCGATCAACTCGCTCTGCCACTTCTTTGGGGGGCGCAGCTACGAGACCGGCGATCACTCGCGCAACCTCGCTTGGCTCGCGCCCTTCTCCTTGGGTGAGGCGTGGCATAACAACCACCACGCCTTCCCGACCTCCGCCTTCCACGGCTTCTCCTGGCGCCAGATCGACATCTCCGCGATGGTGATCCGCGGGATGGAGAGCCTGGGGCTCGCCTGGGACGTAGTGCGCATCACGCCGGAGCGTCGGGCACAAAAGAGCTTCGCCGCCTGAGGCTGCTAACGTGCGGCCCACGGATGACAAATGTCATCCGCGAGGTTCTTGTCTTTGTTGGTGCTCTACAGGGCGCGGATAGGGCCAGTACGAATCTCCCTTCCGTATCGCGGCCACAGGGTCGCAGCCAAAGGAGCATCACAACATGAAGTCCGATTCATTCGCCGGCCTCGGCGTGTCCGAGGTCGTCTCGCGCGAGCTGTCCAAGCGCGGCATCGACGCGCCGTTTGCCGTGCAGAAGATGGTCATTCCCGACGTGCTTTCAGGCCACGACGTGCTCGCCCAATCGCCCACCGGCTCGGGCAAGACGCTCGCCTTCGGCGTGCCCTTGGTCGAGCGCCTGCGCGACGGCGATGCGCGGCCGTCGGCGCTCGTGCTGGCACCCACGCGCGAGCTGGCATCGCAGATCGTGGAGGACCTGCGCTCGATCGCCCACGCCCGCGCTCTTTCGATAGCGGCCGTCTACGGCGGCGCCGGCATCGTCAAGCAGGCACGCATCGCCGCCCGTGCCCACATCCTGGTGGCGACCCCCGGGCGCCTGCTCGACCTGATCGACCGCCGCGACGTGTCCCTCGAGCAGGTACGCCTGCTCGTGCTCGACGAGGCCGATCGCATGCTCGACATGGGCTTTCGTCCCGTCGTCGATCGCATCGTCAAGATGACCTCGCCCGAGCGCCAGACCTTGCTCTTCTCCGCGACCTTGCAGGGTGAGGTAGGCAAGATCGCGGCCGCCTACACGACGAACCCGCGACGCCACGAGCACGCCCACCCGGCTGAGCGCAAGGGCTCGGTCGAGCACCGCTTCGTCTCGGTCTCCCACGAGGGTAAGGTCGATCGCCTGGTCGCCGAGCTCGCAGAGCCCGAGCGAGGTCTCACGCTCGTGTTCGTGCGCACCAAGCGCGGCGCCGACCGGCTCGTCAAGCGCCTTGCCGCAAGCCGTGTTCCCGCCGTCGCCATGCACGGCGACAAGTCCCAGTCCCAGCGCGAGAAGGCCTTGGCCCGCTTTGAGGCCGGCCATGTCGACACGCTGGTAGCCACGGACGTAGCGGCGCGCGGCATCGACGTCTCCGGCATTACCCACGTCATCAACTACGACATGCCCGCGACGCGCGAGGACTACGTCCATCGCGTCGGCCGTACCGCTCGCGCGGGCGCCTCTGGCGTTGGCGTCACCTTCGTGCTGCACGACCAGGCGCGCGAATTCGCGGGCATGGTGGGCGAGCTCGGCCTGCACCGCGAGCTCGAGCTCGGCGGCTTCCCGAGCGATGCCACGCGCCCGCCGCAGGCTTCGCGACGCAACCAGGGGCGCTCCTCGCGCAACCGCAACTCGCGCCGCTCACGCGCGCGGGTCGGCTCGTAGCGCGCGAGCCTGCTCCCGGCCAGCCTGGGCGTACCCTTGTGGGTATGGCCGATGTCCTCCCGCCCGTCCGCGAGATCCTTGCGGGCCGGGCCGGCGAGGAGATGGCGCTCAACGATTCCTACCTGAACCCTCAGCTCGGGCGGATCGTGCGCACGCTCGGGCTCGACAAGCGCTGGGTCTCGGGCGAGGGCGCCCATCTGACCGACGCCGAGGGGGTCCGCTATCTCGACCTGCTCAGCGGCTACGGAGTGTTCGCGATCGGGCGCAATCACCCCGAGGCGATCGCCGCCGTGCACGACACACTGGCCGCTCATACCGCCAATCTGCCCCAGCTCGGGGTGACGCTGCTGAGCGGAGTGCTCGCCGAGCAGCTGCTCGCCCGTGCTCCGGGTTCGGTGGCTGCGATGGTGCCGGCCAACAGCGGTACAGAGGCGGTCGAGGCGGCGGTCAAGATCGCGCGCGCCGCCACGGGACGCCCGCGCGTGCTCTACGCAGAACACGCCTTCCACGGTCTCACGCTCGGCGCGCTCTCGCTCAACGGCAACGACGAGTTCCGCGAGGGATTCGGGCCGCTGTTGCCGGGCTGCGAGGCCGTGCCCTTCGGCGACATCGATGCGCTGGAGCGCGCGCTTGGAGGTCAGGCGAACAGTGAGGCGCGCGGCGTTGTAGGCGGGGCGCGTGGGACACATGGGGTGGGCGGACAATCTGGAGCCGATGGGCCTGGCGGGCGACGCGGGGCATCGGACGAGGTCGCGGCGTTTGTCGTGGAGCCGCTGCAGGGCAAGGGCGTCAACTTGCCACCCGACGGCTACCTCGCGGCCGCTCAGCGCCTCTGTCGCGACGCGGGGACCCTGTTCGTGTGTGACGAGGTGCAGACGGGTCTGGGGCGCACGGGCCGCTTCTTCGCGCTCGAGCACTGGGGGCTCGAACCGGACTTGATCTGCGTCTCCAAGGCGCTCTCCGGCGGTCTCGTACCTGTTGGTGCGGTGCTCGTCTCGCGGGCCGCCTTCGACAGCGTGTTCGATGGCATGGAGCGCGCGGTGCGCCACGGCTCCACCTTCGGCGGCAGCGATCTCGCCGCTGCCGCCGCTTTGGCGACGCTGAGAGTGATCGACGTCGAGGGTCTGGTTGCACGCGCGGAGCGCCTGGGTGCGCAGCTTCTGGAGTTGACCGCGCCGCTCGTGGAGCGCTATGAGGTTGTCTCTGAGGTGCGCGGGCTCGGCTTGATGTGGGCGATCGAGTTCGGTCCGCCCGAGGGGGGCGCGCGTCGCTCGATCTACAACGCCGCCGAGCGCGCCCAGCCGGGCATCTTCTCCCAGCTGATCGTCGGACCCCTGTTCCACGAGCACCGCATCCTCTGCCAGGTGGCGGGCCACCGCATGAACGTGGTCAAGGCGTTGCCCGCGCTTGTCGTCGAGGAGTCTGAGATCCGCCGCTTCGCCGCCGCCTTGGAGGAGGTCGTGGCGCGGGCCGAGCGCGTTCCGCGGGCATTTTTGCGCTTCTCGATGAGTATGAGCCGGCGCGCTTTCGCGGCGCGCAAGTAGATCTCTTATAACCACGCTGGTAGCGCGGCAGATTTGGATTACTGGAACGGTGGATGGGTGTGTTGTATGTTCCATTTTGAAATTTTGCCATAGTGACTACAAAATGTATATACTATCGCAAGATCGCAAAAAATATATATAGCCCTCAGCACCTCAGATCGGCTTCACACGCGGCGAGCCTCTAGCCTGTCCGGCCGGTGCTCGTTCCCAGAGATGACATACGCAACGTGGCGATCGTCGCCCACGTCGACCATGGCAAGACCACGCTCGTCGATGCCATGCTGTGGCAGTCCGGCGCCTTCAGGGCCGGCCAGGACGTGGCCGACCGCGTGCTCGACTCGATGGATCTGGAGCGCGAGAAGGGCATCACGATCCTCGCCAAGAACACCTCCCTGCGCCACAACGGGGTGAAGCTCAACATCGTGGACACGCCCGGCCACGCCGACTTCGGCGGCGAGGTAGAGCGCGGCTTGACGATGGTCGACGGCGTGCTCCTGCTCGTGGATGCCTCGGAGGGGCCCTTGCCGCAGACGCGCTTCGTGTTGCGCAAGGCCTTGGAGTCGCGCCTGCCGGTGATCCTGGTCGTCAACAAGGTCGATCGTCCCGACGCGCGCGTGGCCGAGGTCGTGGACGAGGTGTATGAGCTGTTCCTCGACCTCGACGCCGACGAGGAGCAGATCGAGTTCCCGATCGTCTATTGCAACGCTCGCGCCGGCATCGCCACGCTCGAGTACGACGCTGGTGTGGCGGTTCCCGCCGAGGGGACGCTTGCGCCGTTGCTGGATCTGCTCGTGGCGCGCATCCCGGCGCCTGTGTACGACCCCGAGCATCCCCTGCAGGCCCTGGTCACGAACCTCGACGCCTCCCCCTACGTGGGGCGGTTGGCCATCTGCCGGGTGCGCAATGGCTCCATCAAGCGCGGCCAGCAGGTGGCATGGTGCCGCGCCGATGGCACGATCGAGCGCGTGCAGGTCTCCGAGCTGTACGTCACCGACGCGCTCGAGCGTGTGGATGCGCCCGAAGCCGGTCCTGGAGAGATCATCGCCGTGGCCGGCATCGCCGAGATCACGATCGGCGAGACGCTTGCCGACCTCGAGGATCCGCGGCCCCTGCCGGTCATCACAGTGGACGAGCCCTCGCTGTCGATCACGATCGGGATCAACACCTCGCCCTTGGCTGGCAAGGAGGGCTCCAAGCTGACCGCGCGCCAGGTGCGCGAGCGCCTGGACCGTGAGCTGGTGGGCAACGTGTCCCTGCGCGTGCTCGACACCGATAGGCCAGAAGCCTGGGAGGTGCAGGGGCGGGGCGAGCTGCAGCTGGCGGTCCTCGTGGAGATGATGCGCCGCGAAGGCTTCGAGCTGACAGTCGGTCAGCCGCACGTCCTGATCCGCGAGATCGACGGCCATCGCAACGAGCCCTTCGAGCGGCTCTCGATCGACGTGCCCGACGATTACGTAGGCGTGGTCACGCAGATGCTCGCCCTGCGCAAGGGCCGCATGGAGCACATGACCAACCACGGCACCGGCTGGGTGCGCATGGAGTACATCGTGCCCGCCCGCGGCCTGATCGGCTTTCGCACCGAGTTCCTGACCGAGACGCGTGGCACTGGCCTCATGCACCACGTGTTCGAGCGCTGGGAGCGCTGGGCGGGCGAGTTGCGCACACGTACGACCGGCGTGCTGGTCGCCGACCGTGCCGGCAACACCGCCACCTACTCGTTGATGAGCCTGGGAGAGCGCGGCACCCTGTTCGTCGGTCCCGGCGAGGAGGTCTACGAGGGCATGATCGTCGGCGAGAACTCACGCGCGGACGACCTCGACGTGAACCCCGTCAAGGAGAAGCACCTGACCAACATCCGCTCCTCCACCTCGGACGTCTATGTGCGCCTGCAGCCGCATCGCAAGCTAACGCTCGACCAGGCCCTGGAGTTCGTGCGCGACGACGAGTGCGTCGAGGTCACGCCCGAGACGGTACGCCTGCGCAAGGTCGAGCTGGGCAAGACCGAACGGTTGAAGGCGGCGCGCCAGCGGCGGTGAGAGTCTCACGCGGCGTCCCGGTAACTGACCTTCCTAATCCTTGTCTGCCTGGTGCCCTTCGCCGCCTTGGGGATCACGATCGGCCACCTGTTGACACCTGACTCGATCGGTCCGGCGATGGGTGGTGGGGTCGCGCTGTTGGCATTCCTCGGGGGAACCTGGTTTCCGATCCCCACGCACGGCTTCCTGTACGACGTAGGCCAGCTCCTGCCGTCCTACTGGCTGGTGCAGGCCAGCCACGTCGCGCTCGGCGCGCACCCTCGGCCCACCAAGGCGTGGGTCGTGATCGCGGTTTGGACGGTCGTCCTGGCGTCGCTCGCGCGGCGCGCCTACCGGCGCGATACGGGGCGAGTGTAGGGTTGCGACCGTTTTTCGGTGGCGCACGCGTCGGGCATGACCGCTAGGGTGCGGGCCCATGAATAGATCGAGCCGTGCAGTGAACGCCGCGCTTGCGGCCTTGTGCCTGGCGCTCAGCGCCGCCGTATTCGCCGTGCCCGCTGGTGCCGCGGCCGTGCACTTCGAAAAGGAGAGCCTGCGGGCATATGAAGCTCAGCTGCGCCACGGCCAAGTGCATGCCTTGACCTTTCACCCTGGCACCACCACCGGCCATCTGCATATCTCGCTCAACAACGGTGGGCACATGACGGTCGTGTATGCGCAGACCGAACAGGGCAAGCTTGTGACCCAGGCCCAGGCGGCAAACGCGCGCGTTAAGGTCGCTGCCGCCGTAACGAAGAAAACGACGGCCGTCAAACACAAACTGCGCTACATCGCGGGCGGCATCCTGATTGTGCTGATCGTCATCGTCTTGACGGTGCTCCTGATCGGCCGCCGGCGCGCCGTCTCCGGTGAGGGCCCTGCGCCACCGGAGGAGAGCGCCGCTCCATAGCCAAGCACCGCATCCCGCGTCGCCTGGTTGCGCAGAGCCGGCGACCGACGGCGACGCAGAACCGGCAGCTGACGGCGAGAATAAGACTCAGTCTTATGATATGTTGCGGTGCGTTATGTGGGGACCGCACTTGGGGGCGAGCTACCGCTCGATCCAGCTATTTACTCTGAGGGCGCGTCCGCGTGGGTGGGCCGCGGGGATGTTCGCGCCGCAGGTCGCGATCCTCGCCGCCGGCGCGATCGGGCTGGCCGGCTGCGGGTCGGCGCAACCGAGTGCGGAGTCCGCCTCCGGCAAGCTCAGGGTCGTGGCCGCCGAGAACTTCTGGGGGAGCATCGCCGCGCAGCTCGGCGGCACGAAGGTGGAAGTCCAGAGCGTCATCGTCAACCCGGCCACCGATCCGCACAGCTACGAGCCGACCGCCGGGGATGCGCGCACGGTGGCAAGCTCGCAGATGGCGATCGTCAACGGGATCGGCTACGACGAATGGGCCTCTCGCCTCCTGTCGGCAAGCCCCGCGGGCCAGCGCGCGGTGCTCGACGTGGGCAGTCTGCTCGGCCTGAGGGTGGGCGACAACCCGCACCAGTGGTACTCCCCGGCCCATGTGCATGCGGTGATCGATGGGATCGTGGCCGGCTATGACAAGCTGCGTCCCGCCGACGCGAGCTACTTCGCCCAGCGGAAGCAGGCATTCGAAACTGTCGGCTTGGCGCGCTACAGCGCCGTGATCCAGCAGATCAAAGCGCACTACGAGGGCGTACCGGTGGGCTACAGCGAGAGCATCTTCCAGCCGCTCGGCGAAGCGCTCGGCTTGAAGCTGCTCACTCCTTACAGCTTCACCAAGGCCGTGGCCGAGGGCAGCGAAGTGACGGCCCAAGACAAGCAGACGGTCGATAGGCAGGTCTCTGGTCGCGAGGTCGAGGTATGGGTGTTCAACAGCCAGAACGTGACGCCCGACGTGCAGCGGGTGAACGAGCTCGCGCGCGGCGCCCACATACCGATCGCGACGGTCACCGAGACACTCTCGCCCGCATCGGGCAGTTTTGAGCAATGGCAGGTCGCCCAGCTCGAAGGGCTGCGCAGAGCACTGCACCAGGCCACGGGACGGTGATGAGATGGACGTGCGGCCACCGGCTGAGGTGTCTAGGCGGGGCAGCTCCGCACACGCCTCGACGCCGACCGCCGGCGATTCCACCGCGCTCCCTTTGGAGATCCCCGCGATCGAGTTGCGCGACGCCCGTGTGAGAATAGGCGCCCGCCCACCCCGCACGGTGTGGAGCGGCGTCGATTTGACTGTGCGCGCCGGAGAATTCGTCGCCGTGCTCGGATCCAACGGCAGCGGCAAGTCGACGCTGTTGAAGGCGATCCTCGGCCTCGTGGAAACGGCGCCGGGAGCAGTCGGCGTGCTCGGTGGGCCGGCGGGTGGCGCCAATCGCGAGATCGGCTACCTACCGCAGCGTCACGGCTTTGGCTCTACCTTGCCGGTTCGCGGCATGGACCTCGTCCGGCTCGGCCTGGACGGATCGAACTGGGGAGTGCCGCTCGGCGTCTCCGCCGGCGCGCGCCGGCGGGCGCGCGAGCGCGTACGCGAGGTGATCGATTTGGTCGGCGCGAGCGCCTATGCGGAACGCCCGTTCGGCGAGCTCTCAGGCGGCGAGCAGCAGCGCATCTTGATCGCCCAGGCGCTCGTACGCCGTCCGCGCATTCTGATGCTCGACGAGCCGCTTGACAGCTTGGACCTGCCCAACCAGGCGGCGGTGACCGCCTTGGTGCAGCGCATCTGCCGCACGGAGAACGTCGCCGTGCTGCTCGTCGCCCACGACGTCAACCCGTTGCTGGCCTATCTGGATCAGGTGATCTACCTGGCTGGGGGCCGTGCCTTGCAAGGAGCTGTGGAGGACGTCATCACCGGACCGAAGCTGAGCGAGCTGTATGGGGTGGAGATCGAGGTGCTGCGCACCAGAGACGGGCGCTTGGTCGTAGTCGGCCAGCCCGAGGCGCCCCACGTGCACGGACACAGGCACGACGGCTGATGGCCAACCCGACGCTCTCTTGGAACCTCGCACACGACGTGCACGAGCTGCTCGCCTACCAGTTCATGGTCAACGCTCTGCAGGCGGGGACGATCGTGGCCGTGATGGCCGGCGTGGTCGGCTGGTACATGGTGTTGCGCCGTCAGAGCTTCGCTGGGCACACGATCGCCGTGATGTCCTTCCCCGGCGCCGCGGGTGCCGCCCTGGCCGGACTACCGGGCGCGTTCGGTTACTACCTGGCGTGTGGGATCGCGGCACTTGCGATCGGACGCGAGGGTGGCGAGGGCCACAGTGGGCGCAGTCGCGAGTCCGCCGCGATCGGAGCGGTACAGGTCGCGGGCTTGGCGCTTGGCTTCCTGTTTCTGAGCCTCTACAGCGGTGTGCTCGAGCAGCTCGAGACCCTGCTGTTCGGCACATTCTTGGGCATCGATCGCAATCAAGTACTCACCTTGTTGCTGGTTGCACTCGTCGTGCTGGCCGCGCTCGCTCTCGCTGGGCGGCCTCTGTTGCTGGCATCGCTCGACCCAGAGGTCGCGCGCGCGCGTGGAGTTCCGGTGCGCGCGCTCGACGTCGGCTTTCTGTTGATCCTTGGGCTGGTCGTGGCGGCCACGAGCCAGATCACGGGCGCGCTGCTCGTGTTCGCCCTGCTCGTAGCGCCGCCCGCCGCGGCGCAGGCGCTCACGCCAAGGCCCGGCCCGAGCTTGGTCTTGAGCGTTGTGTTTGCGCTGCTTGTCATGTGGCTGGGGCTTGGGATCTCTTACTTCTCGATCTACCCACTCGGGTTCTTCGTCACCTCGTTTGGCTTCGGCGTGTTCCTGCTCGCGAAGCTCGTGGCCCTCGCCCGTGCTCGTTCCACGCAGAGCGAGCGTGGGATGGATGGTGCGCCGGAGCCGGTTGCGGCGCCATGAGCCCTGTGAGACAGCATCGACCACGCTCCCTCGCGGAGCTCGTGTGATTCGCTGATGTTTGGCCACGAATTCATCCGCAACGCCTACTTGGCTGGCACGTTGATCGCCCTTGCATGCGGCCTGGTGGGCTGGTTCACCGTGCTGCGCGGTCAGGTGTTCGCCGGCGACGCGCTCAGCCACGTGGCCTTCGTCGGGGCGATCGCGGCAGCTGTCGTAGGTGTGGACGAGCGGATCGGCCTGTTCGCATTGACACTCGGCTTGGCCGCCGTGATGGCGGGTCTGGGCAGGCGTGCGCAGGCCGACGACGTCACGATCGGGATCGTCTTCTCCTGGGTGCTTGGCATCGGGGTGCTCTTGATCGCGGTGCTCAGCACGAGCTCCTCGGGTGCCAACGGCGTGATCGTCGCCAACACCTTGTTCGGCTCGATCTTCGGCCTCAGCGCCGGACAGGGCCTGGTGGCGGCTGTGGTCGGCCTGGGGGTGGTGCTCGCGGCCCTGGCGATCGCAAGGCCACTACTGTTCGCCTCGCTCGATCCAGAGCTGGCGAGCCTGCATGGCGTGCCGGTGAGGATCCTCGGGCTCGTCCTGCTGGCGCTGATCGGTGCCGTCACGGCCGAGGGCACGCAGGCGATTGGCGCGCTTCTGGTGCTCGGTCTGATCGCCGCGCCCGCGGGCGCAGCCCTCCGGCTGACGTCCAAGCCCTATCTCGGCATGACCCTGTCGGCGGGCATCGCGCTTGCGGCGATGTGGGGGGGGATCGCGCTCAGCTATGCGATCCCGTCCTTGCCGCCGAGCACGGCGATCATCGGGCTGGCGGTCGGCGCCTACGTGCTTACCTCGGTGGCTACCATCGCGATATGGACTCCCATGGACCAGCGAGGCGACAGGCAGGCGGCGAAGAAGGTGAGCTTGCGATGAGCCCGGTCAT
The DNA here is from genome assembly GCA_035567355.1 of Solirubrobacteraceae bacterium. GTDB lineage: Bacteria > Actinomycetota > Thermoleophilia > Solirubrobacterales > Solirubrobacteraceae > Palsa-744. The sequence goes on along the minus strand of DATMPT010000285.1, from coordinate 1,301 downwards.
GCCGGCTGGGAGCTCGAATCTCCTAGTGGACGGCTGGATCGAGCGCGCCGAGGCGACCCTCGCGGCAGCGGGGCACAAGCGTGGCGGGGCGCGCCGCGCGCTCTTGGAGTTGCTCGACGCGCAGCGGTGCGCGCTGACGGCCGTTGAGATCGAGGACGCGCTGCGCATGACAGAGCGGCGAGTAAGCCGCGCCAGCATCTACCGCGTCCTGGACGAGCTCGAGCGCCTGGGGCTTGTGCAGCGTGTCGAAACGGGTCATGCGATGGTGCGCTATGAGCGTGTGTGCGCTCACGAGGAGCATCATCACCATCTCGTCTGCGATAGCTGTGGGCTCGTGATGCCGTTCTCCGACGAGGGGCTCGAGCAGGCGATCGTGAGCCTCAGCCGGAGGGTGCCTTTGACGGTCTCAGAGCACGAGATTGTGTTGCGTGGGTCCTGCTCAGACTGCTCTGGTTGATCGGTAGGCGGACAGGTCTGCCCCACAGGTAGCTGACCACGCAGCCGAGCATGAAGACGGCGACGACGAGCAGCACCGGTCCCGAGTCCTCGGTCAGGGCGCCGATCGCCCCCGCGGTGAGGCCGCCGGCGAGCGCCGCGAGCCAGGCCGGGTCGGAGTCGACCGGGGCGCAGACCCGATCGCGGCGGCGGACGGCGAGCACGGATGCGATCAAAGCCAGCGCTGTGGCGAGCGGCATCAAGTGGTTCTTCAGCTCTTCCCACGCGGCGCCGTAGCGACGCACGACGATGTCTCTGACGTCGCCCGCCGAGCGCGCGTCGAGCACGCTCCCTGTGAAGTGGCCGCTGCCGTGGGCCGTGAGGAGGTCGAGCGCGGTGAGCGCGATCAGGCCGAGCACTGGGGCGGCCATCACGAGCAAGACACGCTTACGGTCGAGGGTGCCCGGGAGCAGCATCATGGTGGCCACGGCCGTGCCCGCACTCACGAGGATCACGCCGCCCACGCCCGCGCCGATGCGCGCGGAGCCCTCGACGATCGCAAGCGCGATTCCGGCGCAGGCCATCGTGGCTGCCGCGCGTCGTGAGCGCACCGCCGGGTACAGCGCCGCCGCGACGGCGCTGAAAACGAGCACGGCCAGCGCCGACTTGAGCTCGTTGCCGATGCCATAGAAGCGCGCTCCCAAGATCGGGTCGGGACCTAGCAGGGAGCGCATCAAGAGCTGCGTGCCGGCCAGCGCGTCCGCCGTCAAGGCGAGCATCGCCGCGACCGCAGGGACGATCGGCGCGCGCGGCCACCTCACGAAGCTGTCGGTGAGCGCGCCGAGAGCAAAGCAGGTGGCCACGAT
>DATMPT010000284.1:0-4995 GCA_035567355.1 Solirubrobacteraceae bacterium | reverse complement strand
TAGCCAAGCTGCCCGACACCGAGCGCACCGTGCTCACGCTGCGTTTCGGCACCGGGCGCGAGGAGCCCCAGACCTTGACCGCGATCGGCAAGCGTCTCGGCTTCTCCGCTGAGAGAGCTTCCCAGCTCGAGCAGCGAGCCCTGAAGAAGCTCGCCGAGTCGCCCGAGCTGGCGGCCCTGCGCGAGGCGGCCTAAGGATTTTCGTCCTCCCGCCGGTCCTCCAGCGACCGGCGGGATTGGCCGCTCGCTGGGTTTGCCGGCCACGTCCGAGCCAGCTGGCTTGGGCCTCTTGACGCTGCCCTGTCGGCTTGCGTGTCGTTGCTCGAAGAATGGGTGTCCTGCGCGCATATGAATGTGCGCAGGGCGCTCACTTCACGACAAGCGTGCCTTCCATGCCGGCCTGACGGTGGCCCGGCACTGAGCAGAAGAACTTGTAGGTACCCGGTTTCAGGTTCAGCGTAAGCGTCTTGCTCCCACTCTGAAACGTTTCCGTGGCGCCAGCGGTGGCTCCCGCGGACGATTCGACGGTTACGTTGTGAGCAAGCGGGCTCATGTTCTTGAAGTCGATCGACACCTTGCCCGCTTTGGCTGTCAGTGAGCTGGTGCTGTACTTCAACTGGCCTTGTGGGTTGGCTTCGAGGCTCAATGCACCGCTCGTTGCCGGTGCGGGAGTGCTGCTCGATTCAGTCGTCGCCGGGGTCGATTGTGCAGGGGTGGCCGGCGTCGATTCTGAGGAGCTGGTGCTTTTCGAGCCTCCACAGCCGCCCAGCACGATCGCTCCGGCGAGCAACGCCAGCAACGGGAGCATCGAGATACGCCAGGGCTTGGCATGGTCTGCTGAATGGAGCTTCACGGCTGGTCCTCTTTCCGTTGGGGTCGCTTCACGTTATGACACTGCCCGGTCCGAATCCTTCCCACACGCTGATCCGCATCCCTCCCACACGCCGGTCCGAATCCTTCCCACACGCCGGTCCAAGTCCTTCCCGACACCTCGATCTTCCCACTCGCTGTCCGAATCCTTCCTACACGTGTGCCAACATCTCCCCACCAAGAGCCTGACCTTAGGAGGTAGACGTGGACAAGTCGCTATGGGAGCGCACCGTCGAGCTCACCATCGCCGTGGGCGAACGCATCTTGGCGCCTGTCGAGCGCTTCATCGGCAAGCGCTCACTAGTGGGTGACGCCACCTTCTTCCCCAACGAGCGCTTCTCCTGGATCGAGCACATCGAGGCCAACTGGAAGACGATCCGCGAGGAGCTTCAGGGAGTGCTCGCCGACCGCGAGGCTTTGCCCAACTTCCAGGACATCTCCAAGGATCAGATCGAGATCACAGACGATGACGACTGGAAGACCTATTTCCTCTACGGCTACGGGTTCGCGGCCAAGCTCGGAGTCGAGGCGTGCCCCAAGACGGCGGCTCTCATGCGCGAAATCCCCGGGATGAGGACCGCCATGTTCTCGATCCTCTCCCCACGCAAGCACATCCTCGACCACCGCGGCCCCTACAAGGGCGTGCTGCGCTATCACCTCGGCCTGATCGTGCCCCAAGAGGCCGAGCAGTGTCGCATCAGGGTGGGCAGCGACATCCGTCACTGGCAAGAGGGCAAGAGCCTGGTGTTCGACGATACCTTCAACCACGAGGTCTGGAACGACACAGATGAGACCCGTGTGGTTCTGTTCGTGGACGTCCTGCGGCCTCTCCCCTCTCCCTGGTCGCAGCTCAACCGCGCGATCGTCAAGGCAATCGGATATTCCCCCTTCGTGCTCGACGCCAAGCGCAACCAAGAAGCTTGGGAAGAGCGCTTTCGCGCGGGCAAAGCTAGCCAAGCAGATTCTCCTTTGGCGCCCGTACCGTGATTTCCGCGACTTCGGGGTGCTCGGCGCGCAGATGCTTGGCCAGTGCCTCGGCGTCGGCCTGGGTGGACTCGGGCGCGAGGCGCAACACCAGCAGGGCACTGGCGTAGTTGAGCTCGTCCTCGGGCGAGACGCGGTCCATCAAAGCGTGCACGCTGCGACGCATCAGTCGTCCTGCCGAGAACAGTGCAAGCCCCGCTACCAGCAGCGCGGCGATCGAGTCGGCGTCGGGGTAGCCGGCCTTTACAAGCACAAGTCCGATCAAGACCGCCACCGATCCGATCAAATCGAGCGTGAAGTGCAGCGCGTTGGCACCCAAGGCGGCGCTCTCGTGGCGGTGGGCGCCACGGCGGGAGGAGATCGAGCGGGTGCTGTCGATCGCGATCACCACCACCAATACCGCAAACGTGTACCAGTGCAAGTCCACCTTGCCGCCGTGGCCGCTCAGGCGGATGACCGACTCGGTCGCGATGCCCATGCTCGCGGCGATCAGGATCACGCTCTCCCCCAGCGCCGAAAGATGCTCCGCCTTGCCGTGACCGTAGGGGTGGTCGCGGTCGGCCGGCCTCACGGCCACCCGCACCGCGAACAGCGTGAGCAAGGCCGCGGCGAGGTCGGTCGCCGAGTGGATCGCCTCGGCGAGCACGCCCAGGCTGTTCGAGAGCAGGCCCACGACCAGCTTGATCGCGACGAGCAAAGCGGCGGCAAGGACAGACGCAAGTGCCACTCGCTGCGCGGATGAGGTCTTTCCCGCGGTCATGTGCACAGGCGAGACTAGCCGCCGCATGCGACGGCGAGTACCCGCGCTCAGACGTTCGACACGTCGAGGCCCGTGCCGTGAAGCCAGCTGTTGGCCTGGGAGTTGAGGATCGTGAACTCCCCGGTGAGGATGAGCAGCCCCAGTGCGATCATGACGGCGCCGCCGATGCCGACGATCACGGAGTAGTGGCGTTTGACGACTTCAAGCGCTCCGGTCATGCGCTCGAATGCGAGAGCGATCAACAGGAACGGAATCGCCAGGCCAGCCGAGTAGAAGGCGAGCAGGACGGCCCCATGGAGGGCCGAGTCGGAGACCGCGGCCTGGGTGATGATCGCCCCGAGCGTAATGCTCGTGCAGGGAGTCCAGGCGATCGCGAAGGCCGCTCCGGCCAGCAGCGGCCCCCCGCGGCCGGCCAGGCGCATCAGCGACTCAGAGTGCCATTGGAAGTTGAGCGCGTCCACGAAAGGAGTGGCTAGGAATGCCAAGCCCATGAGCACGATCAGGGCACCACCGGCTGTGCGCAGCGTTTCGATGTTGGCGCTCAGCAGCGAGCCAATCTGCGTGGCTGTCAGGCCGAGCAGGATGAAGATCGACGAAAAGCTCGCGATGAACAGCAGGCTCGGCCCCAGCACTCTGCGTGCTCCCGCGTGCTGGATGTCAGCCGGGGCGACCCCGATTACCGTCGAGAGATAGCCCGGCACGAGCGGCAGCACACAGGGCGAGAGAAACGACACGAGACCCGCGGCGATCGCCACGGGGATACCGACTCCGCTCGCCGTGTCGGTGCTTGCGGCGCTTGCCAAGATCGCGTGCGCAGCGTTCATGGAGCACCTTGGGCGATCTGCTCGCGCCAGTCGTGTTCACCATGCTGAGCGTCTGGCTTGGGGTCTGGCTTGGGGTCATCGCCCTGCGACTCCGCCAGCGCGGCGCGCAACTCGGCGACCTGCTGCTCCAACCGCTCTATACGCTCGACCAAAGCCGAGCCCGGCGGTGCGGCTGAGTTTGCGTTGAGAGCGTGATCCGCACGGCGATCCTGTACCTGCGTCTCAGTGCCCGGCTCGGCGTCCTCTCCCAGCAACTGCCGATAGCGCTCCTCCTTCTGGCCCGGGCGACGATCAAGGCGCGCGACCAGGTCGCGCTCGATCAAGGCAGAGAGCGTCGCGTGCACCTCGTCGAGGCCCGCGAACGCGTGGATGCGCTCGCCCCGCTGCTTGAGCTCGCCCGGCGTTTGGGCCCCGCGCAGCATCAACACGCAGACGACCGCCTGCTCGGCGCTGGACATCGGCAGGGCTTCGGCGAGCAGGTGTCTGTACTTCGCCGCACGGCTCGCACCGGCAAGGCGCACGTAGCCGCGACGCTCCAGGCGATGCAGCGCATCGCGAATCAGCGCCTCGTCGTAGTCGACCACCGGCTCCCGATTGGTCGCCTGGTTGCACGCCAAGCGCAACGAGTTGAGCGAAAGCGGATAGTGGTCGGGCGTGGTTCGCTGCTTCTCGAGCAAGCAGCCAAGCACCCTGATCTCGGAGTCAGACAGGTCCATGCCCTCAATCCTACGATCCCGGCGCCCGCCAGGCGGAGATCGGGTCGCGGCAGGTCGATTGTGCCCGATGTCCGGGCGCGGGCGACGTAGGACCTAAGATCGTCGGGTGGATAGATCGATCCTCGGCACCTGGCGCTCGCTGGGATGAGCAGCCAGCCCTTTGGCGACGCTCGCCATGGACAGGGACGCCACCCGGGGCGCCCTGGCGACGCTCGCACATCCGTACCGCCGCAGGATCTGGCTGCCTCACATGTGTCGCTACGGCGCATCGCGGCCTTGTTCAGGCCCTACCGTGCCCGCCTGACCGGCCTGTTGGCCTTGATCTTCGTCTCGGCCGGCCTCGGCGTCCTCAGCCCCTTCCTGCTGCGAGAAGTGATCGACGTCGCGATCCCCGAGCACGACACGAGGCTCTTGAGCCTGTTGGTGGGCGGGATGATCGCCCTGTCGATCGTCGGTGGCGTGATTGGCGTGGCGCAGACCTGGATCTCAAACCAGGTCGGCCAGCGTGTGATGCACGACCTGCGTGCCTCCGTCTATGCGCACCTGCAGCGCATGTCTCTGGCCTTCTTCACGCATACGCGCACGGGAGAGGTGCAGTCGCGGATCGCCAACGACATCGGCGGGATCGACTCCGTCGTCACCTCGACCGCGACCTCGATCGTCCAGAACCTCACCACCGTCGTTGCGGTCGTCGTGGCGATGGTCCTGCTCGACTGGCGCCTGGCCGCGTTCTCGCTCGTGCTGCTGCCGTTCTTCGTGTGGCTCACGCGCCGCGTCGGCGAGGAGCGCCGGCGCATCCAGTCGGTGCGGCAGAGCCGCCTCGCGGACATGTCGACGCTGGT
>DATMPT010000283.1:0-2912 GCA_035567355.1 Solirubrobacteraceae bacterium | reverse complement strand
GTTTGCCTGCGATCCCAATTCCAACGCGACGCCCTACACCATCATGATCCCGCCGCCCAACGTGACGGGCAGCCTGCACATGGGGCACGCCTTCACCTTCACGCTGCAGGACATCCTGATCCGCTATCACCGCATGCTCGGCCGCGACGCACTCTGGCAGCCCGGCACCGACCACGCCGGCATCGCGACGCAGATGGTGGTCGAGCGGCAGCTCGCGCTGGAGCAGTCCAACCGCCACAAGCTCGGCCGCGAGAAATTCGTGGAGCGGGTCTGGCAATGGAAGGCCGAGTCCGGCGGCACCATCATGCGCCAGCTGCGCGCGCTCGGCGCATCCGCCGATTGGCGGCGCGAGCGCTTCACCATGGACGAAGGGCTGTCGCTCGCCGTCCGCAAGGTCTTCGTGGCGCTCTACAAGGCGGGGCTGATCTATCGTGACAAGCGGCTGGTCAACTGGGACCCGGGCCTGCACACCGCGATCTCCGATCTCGAGGTGGAGAACCACGAGACCAAGGGCCACCTCTGGCACTTCAAATATCCGATCGAGGGCGCCGAGGGCGCGTTCATCGTCGTCGCGACCACGCGCCCCGAGACCATGCTGGGCGACACCGGGGTTGCCGTGCATCCCGAGGACGAGCGCTACCGGCGCCTCGTGGGCAAGCACGCGATCCTGCCGCTGGTCGGACGCCGGATCCCCATCGTGGCGGACGAGTATGCCGATCCCGCGACCGGCAGTGGCGCGGTCAAGATCACGCCGGCGCACGACTTCAACGACTTCCAGGTCGGACGCCGGCACAAGCTCGCCCTGATCAACGTGCTCGACGCCGACGCGCATCTCAACGACACCGTGCCCGAGGCTTACCGGGGCCTCGACCGCTTGGCCGCGAGGAAGCGCGTGGTCGCGGACATGGAAGCGCTCGGCCTCGTCGAGAAGGTCGAGGACCACGTCCACATGGTGCCGCATGGCGACCGCTCGGGCGCAGTGATCGAGCCGTGGCTCTCCGACCAATGGTATTGCGACGCCAAGACGCTGGCCGAGGAGCCGATCAAGGCCGTGGAGACCGGCCGCACCGCCTTTGTCCCCAAGAGCTGGGAGAACACCTTCTTCGAGTGGATGCGCAACATCCAGCCCTGGAACATCTCGCGCCAGCTCTGGTGGGGTCATCAGATCCCCGCCTGGTACGGTCCGGACGGCACCATCTTCGTCGAGGAGACCGAGGCCGAGGCGCAGGCGGCGGCGGCGAAGCACTACGGCAAACCCGCGGGGCTCCAACGCGATCCCGACGTGCTCGACACCTGGTTCTCCTCGGCCCTGTTTCCGTTCTCCACACTGGGCTGGCCCGAGGAAACCAAGGAGCTCACGCGCTATTACCCCGGCGACGTGCTGGTGACCGGCTTCGACATCATCTTCTTCTGGGTCGCGCGCATGATGATGATGGGCCACTATTTCATGGGCGATGTGCCGTTCCGCACGGTCTACATCCATGCCCTCGTGCGCGACGAGCGCGGGCAGAAGATGTCGAAGTCCAAGGGCAACATCATCGATCCCCTGGACCTGATCGAGCGCTACGGTTGTGACGCGCTGCGCTTCACGCTGACCGCGCTCGCCGCGCAGGGCCGCGACATCAAGCTCTCGGAATCCCGGGTCGAGGGCTATCGCAACTTCGCCACCAAGCTCTGGAACGCCGCGCGTTTCGGCGAGATGAACGAGTGCAAGCTCGAGCCGGGCTTCGATCCCAACCGGTGCACCCTCACGCTCAATCGCTGGATCGTGGGGGTGCTCGCCCAGGTCGGTGCGCGCGTGGGCACGGCGCTCGACGAGTACAAATTCAACGAGGCCGCGGGTGCCCTTTACCAATTCGCCTGGGGCACCTATTGCGATTGGTATCTGGAATTGGCGAAGCCAATCCTGGCTGGCGCCGACGCCGCTGCAAAGGCGGAGACGCGCGCCACCACCGCATGGGTGCTGGCGCAGATCGCGCATCTCCTGCACCCGATCGCGCCCTTCATCACCGAGGCCGTGTGGGAGCATCTCTCGGATGGCGAGGGCGGACTGCTGATCTCCGCGAGATGGCCGAACTACGCCGGGCTCGCGCGCGATGACCAGGGGATCGCCGAGATGGGGTGGGTCGTGGCGCTGATCGCGGCGATCAGGACCGTCCGCTCGGAAACGAATGTGCCGGCGGCGCAGGAGATCGTCGCCTATGTGCGGTCGGACAACCCGCTCGTGCCCGGTCGGATCGAGACACATCTCGACGCCATCAGGCGGCTCGCGCGCCTCAGGTCCATCGAGAAGGCCGAGGGTGCCGCCTGGGAGACGATGGCGCGGCAGGCCGTGCAGGTGACGGTGGAGGGCGCCACCGTGTTTCTCGACCTCGCGAGCGCCGTCGACCTCGGCAAGGAGCGTCAGCGCCTCGAGAAGGAGGCCAAGACCATCGCCGGCGAGCTCGACAAGATCGGCCGCAAGCTCGGCAACGAGCAATTCCTCGCCAAGGCGAAGCCGGAGGTCGTCGACGAGCAGCGCGAGCGGCTCGCGGAGCAGGAAGCTGCGCTCGCGCGCGTGCGGGCGGCGATGGCCCGGCTCGGCGGCGTTTAGCGCACCCATAGCCGCGTCCATTGCGCTAAGCTCCTCGCGAACGGCGGGAGGGCCGGCTTTTCGATCCAACGCAGGGAGGGGGACCGTGGACCTGTTCGCGCGCGCAAAGAGCATCCTGACGACGCCCAAGACCGAATGGCCGGTGATCGCCGGCGAAAGCACCGGTACGTCGGCGCTCTATAGCGGCTACGTCGCCCCACTGGCGGCGATCTCGCCGCTCGCCACGATTGTGGGCAATCTGCTTTTCGCGGGAGGGCTCAGCTTCGCCGCCAGCATCGCGATCGGAGTCCTCAGCTTCGTGATGGCCTTCGTGGCCGTC
>DATMPT010000282.1:0-4122 GCA_035567355.1 Solirubrobacteraceae bacterium | reverse complement strand
CTCCATGCCCAGGGCGCGCGATCACCGCCTCGAGCGGCGCCCCGTGGGAGTCGCGCTCCAACCACATGACGAGCTCGACGCCGTCGATACCGAGCGCGTGGCGCACTACGTCCGAGCGCACGCGCTCGCGGCGGTCGGGGTCGAGCACATAGATCATCGCGGCGCGCTGGGAGGGACATACCGCGATGCGCGAGCGCTCGGCCCGAGGGGAGCCGGCGCGCGCGCCGGCGGGCAGGACATCCATGTCCGCGAGCGCATCGGCCAGCACGACACTGGCCGCGATGGCGGCCTGGGAGTGATCGGCCATCACGACCACAGCGTGCTCCTCCAGAAACCGCTCGACCCCGCCGCCGGCGTCCATCACGCGGGCCAGCTGGGCGTCGGCTAGCGCGATCGAGCGCGTCTGGCCCTCCGGCCCGGTGCGGTGGGAGTGCCAGTCGTTATCGGGCAGGGAGAGCAGCATGAAGTCGAACAGGTCGTGCTCGACCAGGTAGGCGCCCACGCAACCAGAGTGGCGGTCGCGCACCCCGGGCATGCCCAGGTTCGAGCGGCAGCCGGTCTGGCGGCTGGCGAAGATGTCGGCATAGAACAGCTCCTTCGGGCCCATCACGGCGTGGCGCATGAAGGCCGAGGCGATGCGTGTGAGCGTGGTGTCGCGCTGGGGGTCGTGGCGGTGGCGGCCCCTATACATCAGGTAGGTGGTACCGGCCGTGCGCAAGTCCGCGTCGTCGAGTGTCTCGAACACGGTCGGCGTATCCCTTGACAGGTGGGCGCCATTCATGTTGTAGACCGTGTCGGCGAGCTGCCTGCCCAAGCCCACGCGCTGGGAGGCCCTGAAGCTCGACCCGTACTCCACATAGCGCCGCTCCTCACGGTGATACCAGCTCATACCGGGGATTTCGTGGCGGTCCTGCCACTCCCCCGTCACGATCGAGGCGGCGCACACGGGCGTGACCGACGGGAACGCGGCCACGCACCCCGGCACATAGGACCCGCGCTCCATCAGGGCGCCGAGCACAGGTGCCTCGCCGGCGGCGACCGCGCGCTCGAGCATGGCGGGCGCCATCGCGTCGATCACACACAGGACGAGCTTTCGGGTGAGGGGTGCGATCTGCTGCGTGGGGGTGCCCTGCGCGCGTGCGCGCGTGCGGGGGGCACCCTTCCGATCGGCAATCACCAGCCCCTTCGCCTAGCGTCGCAGGATCCGCAGACCGGCGTACTTCTCCTGCGAGCGCGCCCGCATCCGCAGCCACAGCCATGCGAACAAGGCGACGGCCACATATCCGAGCGGGTGCAGGAGCGCCACGAGCGCGGCCAGGGCGAGCGAGACCGAGTCCAAGTAGATCGTGACCGCTTCGCGCGCGCCACGGTCGGGCAGGCGCGCGCGGGTGCGCATGCTCAGGGGACGCACCACAGCCTGTGCGAGCGCTGCCGCGCCCGCGCCACCGATCAAACCAGGCCACGCAACGTCGTTGTGCGCCGCAAGCGTGCCGGCAAACAGGAGCGCGCCTACGCCGATGCCGATCCCGGCAAGGACAGCCGCCGGCTGGCCTGTCTCGAAGCGCTCGGAGCCGAGGCGCCATTGCACGAGATATGCGAGCACCAAGCCCACGGCCACCGCCGCCAGCCACCAGCCGGAGTACAGAAAGGTGTAGTCCCCGACGGCGAAGCTGACGCCGAGCACCTTGCTGGAGGCCAGCGCCCCGGCGAGCAGGGCCGGCAGGAACGGGCGCACCCCGGCGGCGAGCGCCAGGCCGAGGCCGAGGCCGATGTAGAGGACGAGACCGTTCATGGACAGACCTGATCGTTGCAGGAGATGTAGGCGTTTGTGGCGTGCGCTACCTTGGAGCGGGTATGGACCCGCTTGAGGCGAGCGCCAGATGACGATAGACGACCCCTCCGGCGACGGGGAGCCTGACACGGGCGGAGACCCCGCGAAGGGCTCCCCCGAGGGCACATCCACAGGGCACGTGGCGATGGGCGAGCGTGGACGCCCGCGGGGGCGCTCCCACGACGGTGTCCCCGTAAGGGAGACCGCCCACGAACTGAAACGCTACGAGGCCGTGTTCGCCGAGCGCACGCAGGGCATGCGCTCCTCGGCGATGAGGGACATGATGTCTCTGACCGAACGGCCCGAGGTGATCTCCTTGGCCGGCGGCCTGCCCGAGACCCGGACCTTCCCGCCGCAGCTGTACGCCAAGCTGATGTCCAAGGTGGCCGCCGAGTCGACTGCGCGCGCGCTCCAGTATGGCCCAACCGAGGGCATGGCCTGCACCGTGGAGTGCATCGTGCAGGTGATGGCCGCCGAAGGCACCTCGGTCGACCCCGACGAGGTGATCGTCACGACCGGTGGCCAGCAGGTGATCGACTTGATGTGCAAGGCATTCATCGATCCCGGCGACACGATCGTGGCGGAGGCACCCACATACCCCGGGGCGGTGCCCACGTTCGATGCATATCAGGCCGACGTGGTGCAGATCGAGATGGACTCCGAAGGGATGCCGATCGATGAGCTGGAGGTCATCTTGGACCGGCTCGAAGGGGAAGGGCGTAGGCCAAAGCTCATCTACACGATCCCCAACTTCCAGAACCCGGGTGGGGTGACGATGTCGCTGGGGCGCCGCCGTCGCCTCGTGGAGGTGGCGCGCGAGCGCGAGCTACTCGTGCTCGAGGACAACCCCTACGGCCTGCTCCGCTACGAGGGCGACCCCCTGCCGACCCTGCACTCGCTCGACGCGGCGGCGGCCGCGCGGGGCGGCGCCTCGGACTTCGTCGTCTACTTGGGCACCTTCTCGAAGATCCTCTCCCCGGGCGTGCGGCTTGGCTGGGCGGTCGCGCCGAGGCCCATCATGGAGAAGCTGAACCTGTGCAAGCAGGGCGCCGACCTGTGCTCCTCGCCCGTCACCCAACTGTTCGTGGCGGCCTACTTCCAGGAGGGGGCAGGCGCAGCCGTGCCGGGCTGGCTTGCACACTTGGAGTCCTTGAAGGAGCTCTACCGCGTTCGCCGCGATGCGATGCTCGCGGCCTTGGCGGAGCACTTCGGGGCCGCCGCGTCGTGGACCAAGCCGCAGGGCGGGTTGTTCATATGGGCCACCTTGCCCGACTACATCGACACCACCGACCTGCTTGCGCGGGCCTTGGAGAGCGAGGGAGTCGCGTTCGTACCCGGCCGCGCCGCCTATCTCGATGGGCGCGGGGCATCCTCGATGAGGCTCAACTTCGCGGGCGTCCCCGAGGAGGACATTCGCGAGGGGATCCGCCGCATCGGCAAGGTCGTGCGCGAGCAGGTCGGCCTGTTCGGCACGCTCACGGGGATCGAGCGGGCTGTTGCCGAGCCGCCTGCCCAGGAAGCAGATCCGGGGATGGCGCAGGTGGTGGAGCTGCCGCGGCGCGAGCGGCGCGGAGAGCAGAAGCGCAGTCGCTGAATAGTTCTGCCCCGCCTATGTAAAGGCGTCGTTAGGCACGGCGTCGACAGGCACTTTGGTGGCCCCCCGCACATGTGCGGGGTGTCGATGGGCGCATGCGCCCATCGTGACGGGCCGCATGCGGCCCGTCTATGGAGCGCACACGTGCGCTCCATCCAGGCGCGCATGCGCGCCTGGAACCCTCTCAGAGTCCCTGTGGGTATCGCGCACGATCGGCACCCGCCCGCGCGAGGGACGACCATTCTCGCCTCAGGAGTCCCCGGCGGCGAAGTCCTCGGGGGTGACCTCGTCGAGGAACTCCTTGAAGCGCTCGACCACGTCCTCGGACTCCTCCATGTTGTGCTCGAACTCGATCGCCGACTCGGCGATCACCTCCTCGGCGGCGAAGATCGGCGCGCCGGCGCGCACGGCCAAGGCGATCGCGTCAGAGGGTCGCGAGTCGATCTCCATCTCGCGCCCATTCACGCTGAGCGTGATCGAGGCAAAGAACGTGTTCTCGCGCAACTCGGTGACCGCCACCTGCGTGCACTTGACCTCCAGCTCGCCGAGCATCTCGCAGAGCAGGTCGTGCGTCATGGGCCGCGGGGTGGAGGCCCCCTGCAGCTTCATCAGGATCGAGGCGGCCTCAGGGTGGCCTATCCAGATCGGCAGGAACTTGTTGCCGTCAACCGTCTTCAACAAGACGATCGGCTGCTTG
>DATMPT010000281.1:0-2646 GCA_035567355.1 Solirubrobacteraceae bacterium | reverse complement strand
TCACGCTGCAGGGCGAGGTCGTGCGTGACATCAAACCGATCATCGGCTACGTGCACACGGGGATCGAGAAGACGGCCGAGGACAAGGCCTACTGGAAGGTCATCCCGGTCGTCGAGCGGATGGACTATCTCGCCTACTACTTCAACTCGATGGCCTACGTCGGCGCGGTCGAGGCGCTGATCGAGGTCGAGGTCCCGTCCCGTGCCCAGTACCTGCGTGTGATCCATCTCGAGCTGAACCGGATCGCCTCGCACCTGATCTGGCTCGGCACGAGCGCGCTTGACCTCGGCGCGGTCTCGATCTTCCTGTACTGCCTGCGTGAGCGCGAGCTGATCCTCGACCTGTTCGAGATGTCCTCCGGGGCGCGCATGCACACGCGCTACTTCCAGGTAGGGGGCGTGATCGAGGACATCCCTGTCGGTTTCGTGGAGAAGGCGCGGGAGTTCACGAAGATCATGCCGGCGCGGACCGACCAGTACGGGGCGATCCTGAACGCCAACCAGATCGTGTTGCAGCGCCTGCGCGGCACCTGCCCACTGGACGCCGGCACGTTGCTCGGCCTCGGCGTCACCGGCCCGCTGCTACGCGCGGCCGGCAACCCGTGGGACCTGCGCAAGGCCACTCCATACAGCTCGTATGACGACTTCGACTTCAAGATCCCGGTGGGCACCGTGGGCGACAACTACGACCGCTTCGCCGTGCGCGTGGCGGAGATCTACGAGTCGGTGAAGATCATCGACCAGGCGCTCGATGGCCTCCCGGAGGGCCCATTCATTACGACCGACCGCAAGGTGGCGCTGCCCCCGCGCCACGAGCTGGCGACCTCGATGGAGGCGCTGATCCACCACTTCAAGCTCGTCACCGAGGGCTTCAGGGTGCCGCCGGGCGAGGTGTACAACGCGATCGAGGGACCGCGCGGCGAGCTCGGCTGCTTCGTGCGCTCGGACGGCTCCTCCAAGCCCGCGCGCGTGCACATGCGCGACTCCTCCTTCGTGAACCTGCAGGCGCTCTCGCACATGGCGGAGGGCTCCTATATCGCCGACATGATCGCGACGCTCGCGATGCTCGACCCAATCTTGGGGGGCATCGACAGATGAGGGCCTTTGTAGCAAATCGCACGAAATGGGTTGGGCGTAGGTCTAACGAAAACGGAAGGGCCGTGCGCGCGCGCGTTAAGAGAGCCCTCTTCGCACGCGCGCGCGTAGGACAGCCCAAATGAACGACCCAACACCCCCCGTGGCCGTCCCCCCCGAGCTGCGCGCGGAGATCGAGGGGCACATGGCGCTCTACCCGGACAGCCGCTCGGCCGCGCTGCCGGCGCTGGAGGCGGCCCAGCGCGTGCATGGCTGGTGCTCGCCGGAGGCGATCGAGCAGGTTGCCGCTGTGATGGGCGTCACCCCTGCCTATCTCGCCGCGGTGGCGACGTTCTACGACATGCTCGAGACCGAGCCGGTTGGCAGGCACAGCGTGTATGTGTGCACGAACATCTCCTGCTCGCTGCGTGGCGCCGATGCTCTGTACGAGGCGGTTTGTGAGGCCGCCGGGGACGACGCGGAGTTCAACGTGCGCTCGTTCGAGTGCCTCGGCGCATGCGACATCGCGCCGATGGCATCCGTCGATGGAGTCTTCGTTGGACCCCTCACACCGGATGAAGTTCCACAGCTGCTCGAGGACGTCCGTGCCGGACGACCGGTGCTGCCCGGCAAGCAGCTCTCCACGCGACTCGTGGCCGATCCCCGCGCCAACTCGCGCGAGTTCTCCGCCCACCCGGTCGAGACGGGGTCTGCATCGGGCGCGCTCTCCACCCCATCCGCGGCCAGGACGGACACGGCCAAAGGGCGTGTCCCATGACCGAGGCGCTTCTGTTCAAGGACATCGACGAGCCCGGCCTGAACACGCTCGATGTATACGCGCAGCGCGGCGGGTATGAGTCGCTGCGCAAGGCGCTCGCGAGCACGCCCGAGGACGTACTCGCCCAGCTCGAAGCGTCAGGTCTGCGCGGGCGCGGCGGGGCGGGTTTTGCAATGGGCAAGAAGGTGTCGTTCCTGCCAAAGGGCTCGATCGACAAGTACCTCGTGTGCAACGCGGACGAGTCCGAGCCGGGCACGTTCAAGGACCGCGAACTGATGCAGAAGTCCCCGCACATGCTGATCGAGGGGATCGTGATCGCCTCCTACGCCGCAGGCGCCAACCGCTCGTTCATCTACATAAGAGGCGAGTACGTCCACCAGGCCGATGTGCTCGACGCCGCCTTGGCCGAAGTCCGCGAGGCGGGGTACGTGGGCGAGGACATCCTCGGCTCGGGCCACTCGCTCTCGCTGGTGGTACACCGCGGCGCGGGCGCCTACATCTGTGGCGAGGAGACCGGCCTGCTCGATTCGCTTGAAGGCAAGCGCGGCAACCCTCGCCTGAAGCCGCCGTTCCCAGCCAACCAGGGCCTCTACCAAGGGCCGACCCTGATCAACAACGTCGAGACGCTCGCGACGGTGCCAGCGATCATCGAGATGGGGGGCGAGGACTACGCGAAGCTCGGCACCGAGACCTCGACCGGGACGAAGCTCGTATCCGTGTCAGGCGACGTGAGGCGCCCCGGCAACTACGAGATCGAGCTCGGGATCCCTTCGCGGGAGCTCGTCTTCGGCCTGG
>DATMPT010000280.1:0-10097 GCA_035567355.1 Solirubrobacteraceae bacterium | reverse complement strand
GAGGAGACCGCCGTGCGCTTGGCGGCGATCAAGGAGCTGGGGGTGCGCGTCGCGATCGACGACTTCGGCACTGGCTACTCCTCGCTTGCCTACCTCCAGCGTTTCCCGGTCGACGCCTTGAAGATCGACCGTTCGTTCATCTCCAAAATGCGCGAGGACTCTGAGGGGGAGACCTTGATCAGGACGCTCGTCCAGCTCGGCAAGTCGCTCTCGATCGAGACGCTTGCCGAGGGCATCGAGCAGGCACACGAGCTCACGCTGCTGCGGGCCGAGAGCTGCGACACAGGGCAGGGTTTCCTGTTCGCGCGTCCGTTGGAGACGGCCGAATGCGAGGTCTTCTTGGAG
The DNA here is from genome assembly GCA_035567355.1 of Solirubrobacteraceae bacterium. Lineage (GTDB taxonomy): Bacteria > Actinomycetota > Thermoleophilia > Solirubrobacterales > Solirubrobacteraceae > Palsa-744. Next base: position 9,752 of record DATMPT010000280.1, on the reverse strand, counting down.
AAGTGGGCCGGGGCGGCGCCCGCGGTGGCGCCGAAGGGTCCTTCGCTCACGGCGTGATGGCGATGCGGTTGCCCGCGAAGGGTCGTTCGCTCACGGCGTGATGGCGATGCGGTGGCCTCGGGAAGGTCCTTCGCTCACGGCGCGCCGGCCGGCTGCCGTCCGCTACGCCGTTCTGAGCGGCCGCGCGCATGCGTGGTGTGAACGCTAGCCCGTCATGACGAGGTCGCGTTGTGGTGCGATATCCCAGCGGCTCGCCAGCTCCTGAAGCTCACTGCTGAGCGCCCAGCGGTCGGCCAGCGGCTCGCCCTCGTATTCGACGCTGGCTCCCTTCAGCACCATCGAGCCGCTGTTGTCGCCGATCGCGCGCAACTCGTCCACCTCGGCATCGCTCAATAGCGTCTGCGCCGGCAGCGCGGCGAGCTCGGCCCGCTTGGCCTCGACCGGGCGGGCCCCGGGTGCGCTCTCCTGGATCAACGTGGGGGCGACGCACTGGACCGCCGCGTGGGCGAGGTTCCACTGGCAGGCCAGCTGCAGCATCGTGAGCCGGTGGCGCTCGGCGTAGGGACGCATCCGCTCCAGCTTTCCGGCGCCGGCGTCCACCCAGCCGTCGGGGCGGAACGTGCGGTGGTCGTACTCGGCGAAGGCGTGACCCGCGCGCACGTCGTCGTGAAAGACCCCGCCGTAGTCCACGACCCGGGTGATCAGCTTCACATCGTTGGCTGCGGCCGCCTCGAGCACGAGCTCGCCAGGCCACGGCTCCATCGGGCTGAGGATGATCATGGCCCAGTCGAGCAGCGCCCCGAAGCGCTCGATGCAGCCGATCAAATCGAGCGTGAAGCCGTTCGCAGGTCCGGGCGCTACCCCGAGCAGGCGTGTGAGCCCGGCATCGCGCAGCGCCGCCATCCCCTCCCACACGCGCTCACTGGTGTAGCCGGTGCGGTCGGGGTTGTGCAGCAGCAGCAGGTCAAAGCGCTCGGCTCCGAGCCGCTCCAGGCTGCGCTCGGTGGCCATCCGTATGTACTCGCCGTACTCGCGCTCCGGGCGCAGGCGCGGATCGGTGAAGCGTGGAAAGCCCTTCGCGCCCTCGCGCCGGCCCTCATAGAAGTCGTGGCCAATCGCCCCTATCAGGCAGAACTGCTCGCGATCCACACCCTCGATCGCCCGGCCCAGCAGACGGTCGGCCTCGCCCGCGCCATACGCGTCGGCGCTCATGACCGTTTCGATACCCCCGCCAGGCCGCAGCAGGGCTAGCAGGCGCTCGTCTGAGAGCGGCTCGCCGAAGTGCATGAAGCGCCCGCCGCTCCATGTGCCGACCGCTGTTCTCGTGGGGTCCATGCTCATCGCACACTAAAGCCGAGTGCGGTGCGAGCGCGCAACGCGGCCTCCAGGCGCTCGAGCGCGTGGCGTACCACCTGCTCGTCGGGCTCTGTGGGCGTGCTCGCGCGCGCACGCGAGGCATGCGCTGGAGGGGTTGTCGTCTCAGCCGCCGCGCCGGGAGCCATGGCACCGGCGGGAAGGACGGCGTGCGCCGCCCGCTCGACCTCGCCGCGTAACTGCGCCAGCTCCTCGATCCGCTCGCGCATGTCGTCCCGTTGCTCCGCGGGCAGCTCGGCGAGCGCCGCCGCATATGCGCGCTCCAGCTCGATCGCCGCCAATGCCAGACGTCCCGCGTCGAGATCCAGGCGCGCGCGCAGGACGAGCTCCTCGCACAAGAGCGCCTCGCCACGGTTGGAGAGGAGCACCGCCAAGCGCTCCTGTGGGCGCAGCACGGTTGCACGGCGCCCGGCTCGCTTGCGTGAGAGGACGAGCTCGCGCGCATCGCTCCACAGCCCGTCCGCCACCTGCTCGCCCTCGCCGTAGCCGGCTCGCACGACCAGCGCCTGGGTGGCGGAGACCTCGTGGATGTGAGCGGCGGCGCCGGCGATGCGGTGTGCCCACAGCACGCGATTGAGCACGTTCGCCGCCGCGTGCGCCTCGCGCTCGGGATCGAGTTGCTCAAGCCATTTGCGCGCCTGCGTGTCAAGCGACAAGGGCACAGGGTCGACGATTGTCGCGCGCGCCACCGGCACGCGTGCGGGTTCGGCGTCGGTGCGCCGCGCTCGCGAGCGGCCGCCGAGCAGGCCGCGCCGCTCGGCGCCCACGGTTGAGAGCACGACCACGTGCTCGGGCTGATCGCCCTCCAGTCCCGCCGGCTTGCGTAGTAGGTAGCGGCCGTCGGCGGGTCCGAGCTCCCAGGGAAGCTCCATCTGCACGAATGTGAACAGGCGTACGGGCATAACCGGCACGGTACCCCGTCGCGCTCGACTTGGACCAGTCGGGATAGGTCCTTGGCTGAATCCCGCAACCTCCGTCCGACTCGACTAGCCTTAGGCGCGCCCATGAGCAAAGCGAGGAGCGCCTCAAGGATGTCCGACGGCAGCAGTCACACCGCCAAGCTGCGTGAGCGCTTGACAACAGGCACCGAGGACAAGCTCGGCAGGGCGCTTGCCGACCTGCTCGACAACCCGCTCGTCACGGGCACGATCGGCCGGGCGTTCGACGCGCGCGAGCGCGCCGCCCAGGCTCAGGAGCTGGCGCTCAGCGCGCTCAACATCCCCACCGCCGCCGACATCGAGCGGCTCACGCGGCGCCTGCGCTCGGTCTCCCAGCGCCTGGAGGGCATCGAGGATGGTGTCCACCGCATCAATCGCGCCCTGACCGAGGGCTCGGTCGAACGGCGGCTCGCCGCGATGGAGGAGCAGTTGAAGCTATTGAGCGCCAAGTTGGCTGGGGATACGCCCAAGAAGCCAGCCTCCGAGGGGCCGAAGTCAAAGCGAGCCCCATCGACGCCGTTGCGCGCAAAGCCAGCCTCATCGACGCCGTCACGCGCCAAGCGGGCCTCGTCGACGCCGTCACGGCCAAAGCGAACCTCGGCGAAGGCGCCACGTACAAAGCAAGTCGCTCCGAGAAAAACGGCGCGCGCGTCGAAGGCAACGAAGCGCGCGTGATGCCATCGAATGGCGAATCTCAACCCACAATCGCGAGAGCGCTCGCGGCCACCATGCCCATCGTCTCGGCCGCCGTCACAAGCGCGTCGTCGTCGATGCGCGTGCGCACATCGGGCCCGTCGAAGGTGTCGCTGACCGCCAGCACGCACGCGACCTGAATATCGAACGCGGCCCCCACGGCGAACAGGGCGGAGGCCTCCATCTCCACGGCGATCGCACCTTCGGCGCTCCAGCTCGCGTTGCGATCGGCGTCGGACTCGTAGAAGAGGTCGGTGCTCACGATACGCCCCACGCGACAGGCGCGCTCGCCGCTAAGCAAGTGGCGCTCGCCCTGCTCAGCCAGGGTGCCGGCGAGGGCCGGATCGGCGCGTGTCAGCGCACCGGCCCCCAGCGCGGCACTGGTCCCGTCGGCGGCGATCGCCTCGCGCGCCACGATCAGGTCGCCTAGCGCAAGCGCCCGGTCGAGCGCCCCACACGTGCCCACTCTGATCGCGCGCGTGACGCCGAGCGTGACCAGCTCGTGCAGCACGATCGCCGCGCTCGGGCCGCCCATGCCGGTGCTCTGCACGGTGAGCAGCTCGCCATCGGCGGCCCTGCCCGTATATCCCCACAGGCCGCGGTGGTGATTGAACATGAGTGGCTGCTCGAGCAGGAACTGAGCCAGCGCAAGTGCCCTGCCAGGGTCGCCCGGCAGGAGCGCGCGTCCGGCGAGGGCCGCGGTTGGGCGCAGGTGGACGGTCTTGCCCGCGGACAAACCCGGCTTGCGGCCGGGGCGGCTTGGCTCGTGCAAAGGCTGTGAGGCCGGGCGCTCGTGGGGCGCATGGATCGGCTCGCTGTGATTCACGCCCTGCGACTTTAGACTGCCGCTGATGGCGGCGTCCACGACAAGCGAGCCGGCCGAGTCCGCGCCGGAGCAGCCCACCCTGGCCGAGGTGGCCACGCGCGCGGGTGTGTCGGCGGCGACTGTGCGGCGCTGGATCAAGGAGGGATTGGTGCCGCAATACGAGGGGACTTGGACGCCGCCGGCGGTTGCCCAGGTGCGGATCGTCGGTCGCCTGCGCGAGCGCGGGCACACAATCGAGCAGATTCGCCGCGCGAGCGAGTCCGGGCAGCTGGCGGGCTACGTGCAGGGCATGTTCGCTCCTCCAGAGGCTCGCTACACGCTGGCGCAGGCCGCGCGCGAGGCGGAGATCGACGAAGACCTGATCCAGCGGATCTACATGAGCCTTGGCCTGAGCACGCTCTCGGTGGACGCGATCTCCGAGGAAGACATGGAGATGTTGCGCTACATCGCGGCGATGCTCAACGCTGGCCTACCCGAGGTGGCGTTTCTTCAGCTCGCACGCGTCTACGGGCAGACGTTGGCGCAGATCGCCGACGCCGAGGTGCGCCTGATCCACATCTACGTACACGAGCCCATGATGCGCGAGGGCATTCCCGGCGTGCAGATGGCCGAGGCGATGGAGGGTCTCGCGGGTGAGCTCCTGCCGTTTGCGGCCCCGTTCATGCGCTACCTGCACGGGCGCTTCCTCGGCCACTTCATCGAGCAGGACGTGATCGGCCACATGGAGGCCGAGCTGGTGGGCAGCGCTCCCGAGGAAGGCCGTATGCGCGTCGTGATCGCGTTCGCCGACCTGGCCGGCTACACGCGCCTGACCGAGGAGCGCGGCGATGAGGAGGCCGTCGGCGTGGTCGAACGCTTCGTCGAAGCGGTCCAACACTCCTTGCCGATCGACGCGCGCGTGATCAAGACGCTGGGCGACGAGGTGATGGTGGTCGGCGCCGACGTGGTCGCGCTCACACAGTGGGCGGTCGATTTCCAGCGCGAGGTCGAGGCAGACGAGCCGGCCCCGCGCATCGGCATTCACTGCGGCGAGGCGCTCTACCGCGACGGCGACTACTACGGGCGCGACGTCAACCAGGCGGCGCGCGTGGTCGCGCGCGCCGCGGGCGGCGAGGTGCTGGTCACGCGGGCGGTCGTGGACAGCGCGGCCGGCGTAGATGGGCTGGCCTTCGAGCTGATCGGCGAAATCGGCTTGAAGGGCTTCTCCGAGCCGATCGAGCTATTCCATGCGCTTCCCATCACGGAGTAGGCCAGAGAGCGATGAGAGTCACCGGTCGAGGTGCTCCGCCACGAGCCTCGTGGGCCACGCGCTCCGCCGAGGAGACTCGCGGGAGGGAGCGGCGATGATCGCCTGGCGGGTGTCTCGCGATGACGGTCGCTGAGGCCCGCGAGCACGTGCGCGCCGGTGGGCTTCTCCCGCACGGCTCGACGGTTGTCGCGATGCTCTCGGGCGGACGCGACTCGGTCTGCCTGCTCGACATCGCGGCGGCTCTGTGCGGTGCGGGGCGAGTGCGTGCCCTGCACGTTAACTACGGCTTGCGCACCGCCTCCGACGGCGACGAGGCCTACTGCCGCGATCTGTGCAGGCAGCTGGGCATAGAGATCGAGGTCGTGCACGCGAGTCGCAAGCAGGGTGCATCGGGGAACTTGCATGCATGGGCGCGTGACCTGCGCTACGAGGTGGCGCGGAAGTTGGCGCAGGAGATCGATGCTCCGATCGCGACCGGACATACTGCCAGCGACCAGGTCGAGACGATCCTCTATCGCCTTGCGGCTTCGCCCGGGCGCCGCGCGCTGCTGGGTATGCCCGCGAGCGAGGGGAGACTGGTACGGCCCCTGTTGGGGCTGACACGCTCCACCACCGCCGCCTACTGTCAGGAGCGAAAGCTCGCGTGGCGCGAGGACGAGAGTAACGACAGCGACACCTTCGCCCGTGCCCGCGTTCGTCACGGGCTGCTCCCCGCCCTGGAGGCCGTCCATCCGGCGGCGTTTGCCAACGTCCTGCGCACCTCGGTGCTCCTGCGCGAGGAGACCGCTCTGCTGGACGGCCTGGTGGACGCCGAGCTGGCCGGCGCCGGGCGGATCGCGACCGGGCGCCTGGGTGAGCTGCCACCCGCCATGCAGCGGCTGCTCGTCATCCGCCTGGCCGAGGACGCCGCCGGCACGTTCGTCCCGCAGGCCGGCGAGCGCGTCGCCGAGATTCTCGCCTTGGCCGAGCGCGGTGGCCATGGCGAGCTGCACGTCGGCGGGCTGGTATCTGCCGTGATCGAGTCCGGTGACTTGCGCATGGTCCGCATAGAACCGCGCCAGCAGCACGAGCCGCGCGGGTAGCCGTGGGCGGAGGACCGTGTGGGCAGAGGACCGGGCAAGCAGAGGACCGGGCAAGCAGAGGACCGGGCAGGCGAGCGGCCCGCGGATTGGCCGCGGAGAGGGCGGCTCGCGGAGTTGGCCGCACGGTCAATAAACTCCGCTAGGTGCCTATACCAGAGCGTGTCGTCCCCGTCCCCGCGGGCGCTAACTCCGAAGTCGGGGAGGTGCTGGTGGGCGCCGAGGAGCTTTCACGGCGGGTACGCGAGCTGGGCGAGGCGATCTCGCGCGACTACGCCGGCCGTCCATTGCTGCTCGTCGGGGTGCTCAAGGGCGCCGTCTTCTTTCTCTCCGACCTCATGCGCTTCATCGAGATCCCCGTCGAGGTCGACTTCATGGCGGTCGCCTCCTACGGTTCTGCCACCGACTCCTCCGGGGTGGTGCGCATCCTCAAGGACCTCGACATCGCGATCGAGGGACGCGACGTCCTGATCGTCGAGGACATCGTCGATTCCGGGCTCACCTTGCAGTACCTCCTACGCAACCTGGGCTCGCGCAATCCGGCCTCCCTGGAGGTCTGCGCCCTGCTGACAAAGCCCGACCGGCGCAAGGTCGATCTGCCGACTCGCTACGTCGGCTTTGAGATCCCCGACCGCTTCGTGATCGGTTACGGCCTCGACTACGCGGAGCGACACCGCAACCTGCCCTTTGTTGCTGTCTTGGAGCACCCATGAGGTGGGTTAGAACAACGATCCATCCACCTATCGGCACCGGCTCCGCCCCTCGCCGGTGCTTGCAAATGGCCGGTATTTGCAGGCTCTCGTGGTACGCTGGGGGACTGGCGGCCCCGACCTCCGAGGCTTCCGCCACCCACGTTTCAAGCCCATGAGCCGATTCTTCAAGAGCGCAGCTTTCCCGATTTTGATCGTGGTGGTGCTCGCCTTCTTCCTCTCCAAGCTGGTCGTCCCGAGCAGCCAGAAAGGGCCGGTACACAGCTACAAGACGCTTGTCTCCGAAGACCTGCCCCAACACCACGTCAAGTCGGCGGTGCTCAAGGTCAAAGACAACTCGGTCGCGGTCACGCTCAACACGAACAAAGAAGAAAAATACGAAGTCGGCTATGTCGACCAGGCGTCGCCGCAGCTGATCGCCAGCTTGGAAAAATCCGGGGCCCCGTTCAACATCGAATCGAACAAAACCTCGATCTGGCCGTCCCTGCTGACGTTTGCCCTGCCTCTGATTTTGATCCTGGGCTTCTGGTTCTTCCTGATCAACCAGGTCCAGGGCGGAGGCTCGCGCGTTATGTCGTTCGGCAAGTCGCGCGCCAAGCGGTTGTCGGCGGACTCCCCCAAGATCACGTTCCGTGACGTCGCTGGGGTCGACGAGGCCGTTGAGGAGCTCCACGAGATCAAGGAATTCCTGGAGAACCCCAAGAAGTTCCAGGCGTTGGGGGCGCGCATACCGACCGGTGTCCTGCTCTACGGGCCGCCCGGCACCGGCAAGACCCTACTTGCGCGTGCCGTGGCCGGCGAGGCCGGCGTCCCCTTCTTCTCGATCTCCGGCTCTGACTTCGTCGAGATGTTCGTCGGCGTCGGCGCCTCCCGTGTGCGCGACCTGTTCGAGCAGGCCAAGCAAAACTCTCCCTGCATCATCTTCATGGACGAGATCGACGCCGTCGGGCGCCACCGCGGCGCCGGGCTCGGAGGCGGCCACGACGAGCGCGAGCAGACCCTCAACCAGCTGCTGGTCGAGATGGACGGCTTCGAGGCCAAGGACAACATCATCATGATCGCAGCCACCAACCGGCCCGACATCCTCGACCCCGCCCTCCTGCGTCCCGGCCGCTTCGACCGCCAGATCGCGGTGGACCGTCCCGACCGCAAGGGCCGCGCGAAGATCCTGGAGGTCCACACGCGCGGCAAGCCCTTGGCGAAGGCGATCGACATCGATGCCCTCGCCGGGCAAACACCCGGCTTCACCGGTGCCGACCTGTCAAACCTCATCAACGAGGCCGCCCTCCTCTCCGCGCGCATCGGCAAGCGCGAGATCGGCCAGGAAGAGCTCGAGGAGGGGATCATGCGCGTGATCGCAGGCCCCGAGAAGAAGACGCGGGTGATGAGCTCCAAGGAGCGCCTCATCACCGCTTACCACGAGATGGGCCATGCGATCGTGGGCCATTTCCTGGAGCACTCCGACCCCGTCCACAAGGTCTCCGTCATCTCGCGCGGACAGGCTCTCGGCTACACGATCTCGATGCCACAAGAAGACCGCTTCCTCACCACCCGCGCCGAGCTCAATGACACGATGGCCATGACTCTCGGCGGGCGCGCCGCCGAGGAGATCGTCTTCAACGAGATCACCACCGGCGCCTCCAACGACCTGGAGAAGGTGACCGCCACCGCCAAGCAGATGGTCATGCGCTTCGGCATGTCCGACAAGCTCGGCCCGCGCGTCTTCGGCCACGAGCACGGCCAGCCCTTCCTGGGCCGCGAGTTCTCCACCGAGCCCGACTACTCGGATGAGATCGCGCGCGAGATCGACGACGAGGTGCGCCGCATCGTCGAGGCCGCCCACCACCGTGCCCAGACGATTTTGACCGAGCACAAGCAGGATTTGACCAAGATCTCCGAGATCCTCGTCAAGCGCGAGACGATCGAGAAGGAGGAGTTCCAGGCCCTGCTCGACGGCAAGGACGAGCTGGAAGTCTTCGGCGCCGAGGAGCCCCCCGCGCCCGAGCTGCCGGTCCCGCCCGCCCCGGCCGACCGCGCCGGTCGCGAAGCTCCACGGCCTCTGCCGCGCCCCGGGCTGGCCGGAGGCACCGCCGACATGACCGGCTCGGATCCCAGCGGACCCTCAGTCACCTGAGCTTGCCCTACCGTCTCATGGGGGTCCTCAACGTGACCCCCGACTCATTTTCCGACGGGGGGCTGTTCCTGGACGAGCAGGCCGCGGTCAGCCATGGCATCGAGCTTGTCGAGCAGGGCGCGGACATTCTCGACATAGGGGGAGAGTCCACACGCCCTGGTGCCGATCCGGTTGGGGTCGAGGAGGAGCTGCGCCGGGTCGCTCCGGTCCTAGAGTCCCTGGCCCAGCACGCCGGTACCGCACAACTATCGATCGATACCTCCAAGGCGGCTGTGGCGCAGGCTGCGATTGCCAGCGGCGCGACACTCATCAACGATGTCAGCGCCCTGCGCGGCGACCCCAAGATGGTCGACGTCCTCCTCGAAAGTGGCGCCGAATGCTGTTTGATGCACATGCGCGGTGAGCCACGCACCATGCAACGGGCGGGTGGGCCTCGATATAAGGATGTCGTCGACGATGTGAAGGCGTTCCTGGAAGAGCGTCTCGCCTTCGCCACGGACGCCGGTGTCGACGAGCGGCGGATCATGCTCGATCCCGGTATCGGCTTCGGCAAGACGGCCGGGCACAACCTTGCTCTACTGCGCAGGCTGGATGAGATCGTTGCGCTGGGACGCCCGGTCGTGATCGGTACGTCCCGTAAGAGCTTTCTCGGTGGTAGCCCATCCGAGCGCTTGCCCGGCACGATCGCCACGAATGTGATGGCCTTCGAGCGGGGGGCCCGCGTGTTCCGTGTCCACGATGTCGCGCCG
>DATMPT010000279.1:0-7998 GCA_035567355.1 Solirubrobacteraceae bacterium | reverse complement strand
GGGGTCGTCCAGGTGCACGTGCTCGAAGGTGGTGTCCCCACGGATCGCATCGTGCACCACCGTGCTTCCTCCGGAGGGGATGTGCAAGCGCACCGCACCTCGGGCCTCGGGCTCACCGCGAAACCCACGCTCGGCGCCGTGCAAGCGCTTGTAGGCGGCGACATCGTCTGCCGTTGCGCTGCTGCGATAGGCATGCCCACTCTCCAGGAGCGCCTCCAGCGCCTCCAGATGGCGCGGGGCTTGCTCGCTCTGGAAGACGGGCCCCTCATCCCAATCGAGCTCGAGCCAGCGCAAGGCGTCGAGGATCTGCTCGACATTCTCCGGGGTGGAGCGCTCGCGGTCGGTGTCCTCGACGCGCAACACGAACGTACCGCCGCTTTGACGGGCCAAGAGCCAGTTGAACAGGGCGGTGCGTGCCCCGCCGATGTGCAAGGCGCCCGTGGGCGATGGAGCGAAGCGAACCCTCATAAGATCCGCCCATGCTAATCGGAGCGCACGTATCCCCGGCGGGCGGCCTGCCCAAGGCGATCGAACGGGGCTCCGAGCGCGACTGTCGGGCGATCCAGATCTTCAACCAGTCGCCGCGCATGTGGCGGCCCACTACCTATGAGGACGAGGATATAGCTGCCTTTCGCGAGGCGATGGCCTCCAGTCAAATCGATGCCGTCGTGATCCACGCCGTCTACCTTTTGAACTGCGCCAGCGAGGATCCCGAGATCCGTGAGAAGTCACTCGTATCGCTGACCCACTCCTTGCGGGCCGGTCACGCGATCGGGGCCTCTGGGGTCGTCTTGCACCCCGGCTCGGCCAAGACCGGCGATTCCGCCAAGGCTGTGAGCCGTGCCGGGGAGACGATCCGCGAGGCATTGGCCGAGAGCGAGATGTGCCCGCTTCACCTGGAGAACACGGCGGGCGCGGGCGGCACCTTGGGACGCTCAATCGACGAGCTCGCGGCCTTGCTGGAGGCGAGCGGCGCCGGCGAGCGATTGGGCTTGTGCTTGGACTCTTGTCACCTGTTCGCCTCCGGCTATGACATCCGCTCCTATGCAGGCATGGACGCCGTGATGGAGGAGCTGGATGAGAAGATTGGGCTGGGCCGCGTGGGGTCGCTGCATCTGAACGACTCGCAAACACCGTTGGGTTCCAACCGCGATCGCCACGCCAACGTCGGCGAGGGTGAGCTCGGCGAGGACGGTTGCGCGGCGTTTCTCTCGGCTCCCCAGTTCCAGGATCTTCCCTGTGTGCTCGAGACCCCTGGCGAGAACCGCTCTGGCCCTTCGCGCGCGGAGGTCCAGCTAGCCAGCAAGCTGCGCGAGCGGGGTGTGCGCGAGCGCGCCCGTTAGACCGGGCACCTGACGGTCGCGCGAGGCCAAGGAGGCAGGCCGCGTAGTGTGCCGGTTGCCGATCGACGGGACCGGCAATTGGCTAGCACATGAGCGGAGGAGGGCCCCACCGCTGACGGCAGCGGTGGCGGCGACGCGCACGGCCGTCAGGCGCTCGCGGCGAGCGCGGCGGCCGGCGCCAGCGCGGCTTCGAGCTCGGCGCGCACGCCCGGTGTGTGCTGCACACGGTAGGCCTCGCCCAGGCGCAGCACGCGCGTGCCGGCACTTGTGATCATCTCAAGCACCACCTCGGCGGGACCGCGGTGAGTCTCGATGATGTCCTTGACGTCCTCGATCGCACTCGCGGGCAAGCGCGTAGCATCGATCTGCAAGCGCACAGGTTGGGCCGCGGCTGCCTGAGCGGCCAAGCTCGCCTTGGCTGCCTTGTTGGCCTGCTCGATCTCCTGCTCGCTTGGCGCGAACCGCTCGACCGACTGCACGACGACGCACGTCTTGCCGGCCTCCTTGTGGTCCACACGGCCCCTGATGAGCACCACCTCGTCAACCGCGAGGGCCGCCTCGTGCTCGGCCAAAGCCTTGCCGAATACGAGGATCTCCACCGCTCCCTCGAGATCGTCGAGCGTCGCGAACATCATGTGGTCGCCACTGCGAGTGCGTATGCGCTTTGACTCGGTGATGATCCCACCCACCGTCACCCAGTCCTTGTCGCGCCGGCCGGACAAGGCAGCGAGCGAGCAGTCCGCCCTGGCCCGCAATGCCTCCCGCATCGGCTTGAGGGGATGGGCGGAGATGAACAGGCCGATCGCCTCCTTCTCAACCGCCAGCAACTGAGGCTGGTCGAACTCCTCGCTTGGGATCGGCGGATGGCTCAGCTTGAGCAGGCCCGCCCCCGGCGTGGCCTCGCCGGAGGCCGGCGGCGTGAGATCGAAGATCGAGCCCTGGCCGACGAGCGCATCCTGCTGAGTCTTCTGGCCGGCCGACTGGGCCGCTTCCAGCACCGCGAGCATCCCCTTGCGCGTGGCGCCGGTGGAGCCGAGCGCACCGCACTTGATCAACGCCTCGATCGCCTTCTTGTTCACCGCCCTGCTGTCCACGCGCTCGCAGAAGTCCCACAACGAGGCGAACGGCCGGGCGGGCGGGGATCCCTCCCGGGCGCACTTGATCGCCTCGACCGCTTGGTAGCCGACGCCCTTGACCGCGTCGAGACCGAAGCGTATGTTGCGGTCCACGACCGTGAACTCGTGGTCTGAGAGGTTGACGTCGGGCGGCAGGATCTCGATGCCCATCTCCTCACAGCGGGCAACGAAGAAGGGGACCTTGTCCTTGGTGGACATGACCGAGGAGATCAACGCCGCCATGTACTCGGAGGTATGGTTGGCCTTCAGCCACGCCGTGCGGTAGGAGATCAGCGCGTAGCAGGCGGCGTGTGACTTGTTGAACGAGTAGTCGGCCGATTTTTCGTTGGTTTGCCACAGGAGGTCGATCACCTCGGCGCGCGTACCCGAGGCGCGGCAACCCTCTACGAACTCCGGCTTCAGGGCCGCCATCGCCTGGCGATTCTTCTTGCCGATCGCCTTGCGCAGATCGTCGGCCTTGGCGCCTGAGAAGCCGGCGATCTCCTTGGAGATCTGCATCGCCTGCTCCTGGTAGAGGATCACGCCCTTGGAAGATTCGAGGATCGGGCGCAGGCGCTCGTCGGGGTAGGAGATCTCCTGCGGGTTGCGCTTGCCCTTGGCGTACACCGGGATCTGATCCATCGCGCCCGGCCGGTACAGGGCATTGAGCGCGATGAGGTCGTTGAACTCGTCGGGGCGCACCCGCTTCAGGGCCTCGCGCATCCCCTCGGACTCGAATTGGAACACGCCGATCGAGTCGCCCTTGGTGAGCATCTCATACGTGCACGGGTCATCGAGCGGTAGCGTGGACATGTCTGGGCGGATGCCGCTGGAGCGCTCGATGATGTCGAGCGCATCCTCGATCACATCGAGGTTGCGCAAGCCGAGAAAGTCCATCTTCAAGAGCCCGATTTCCTCGATCGGCTTCATCGAGAACTGGGTTACGGTGCGAAATGAGCGCTCACCGTCCTCGCCGGTGCCCGCATCGGCGAGCTGCAGCGGCACGATATCGGTGAGCGGACGATCGGCGATCACGACGGCGGCGGCGTGGATCGAGGAGTTGCGCACGATTCCCTCGAGACCCTTGGCCACGTCGACGATACGCCGCGCGTCGGGCTCTTCGTCGTAGGCCTTGCGCAATGGTTCCCCGGCCTTCATGCAGTCCTCGAAGGAGGGCGAGCGGCCCATGATCGGGTCGGGGATCAGCTTTGCCAGGCGGTCGCCGGCACCGTAGTCATAGCCAAGCACGCGCGCGGCGTCGCGGGTGGCGGCGCGCGGGAACATCTTGCCGAACGTGACGATCTGGGCGACCGACTCGCGCCCGTACTTCTCGGTCACGTAGCGCATCACGCGCTCGCGCCCGCGCACGGAGAAGTCGATGTCGATATCGGGCATCGACACGCGCTCGGGGTTCAGGAAGCGCTCGAACAGCAGGTCGTAGCGCAGCGGGTCGACGTCGGTGATGGAGAGGCAGTAGGACACGATCGACCCGGCGGCAGACCCACGACCGGGACCGACGGCGACGCCGTTCTCCTTGGCGAACTTGACGAAATCCCAGACGATCAAAAAGTAGGCGTTAAAGCCCATGCGGTCGATCACGCCGAGCTCCATATCCATGCGCTCGACGGCCTCCGCGGGCGGTGGCTCGCCGTAGCGAGCATGTAGGCCCGCTTGGACTTGCGCACGCAGGTAATCTCGCTCGGAGCTGCCTTCGGGCGTCGGGTAACTGGGGATCAGTTGCTTGTCGAGCTCCAGCTCGACCGTGCAACGCTCGGCGATCTCCAGCGTGCTCGCGATCGCCTCGGGCCACTCGGTAAACGCACTGGCCATTTCTGCGCTGTCGCGCAGGTAGAACTCGTTTGTCTCGAAGGTCATCTTCGGCGCTGCCAAAGTGCTCTTGGTTTGCACGCAGAGGAGCGCCGTGTGATGGTCGTAATCCTCCCGACGCAGGTAGTGGACGTCGCCTGTTCCAACGAGACTGCCGCCCATTTCATGTGCGATCTGGACGATCCCCTCGTTGCACTTGTCTTGGGCCGTGAGTCCGTTCTTTTGAACCTCGAAGTAGACATTCTGCGAGCCGAAGATGTGCCTCAGGTCGTCTGCGTGGGCGCGCGCGTCCCCGGGGCGATTGTCGAGCAGGCGCTGGCAGAAACGCGAGGCGAGACAGCCTGTGAGCGCGATGATGCCCTCGGAGCGCTGCTCCACCTGGGCGAGGTCGAGCGTGGGCTTGCCACGGTGGAGTCCTTCCAGGAAGCCAGCCGAGGAGAGCGCCACGAGGTTGCGATAGCCGGTGTCGTCGGCCGCGAGCAGGGTCAGGTGGTTGCGCTCCTTCTTGCCGTGGGTGGGTGGGGACCCCATCCCCGTGTGGTCGTCCACGAGGTAGATCTCACAGCCGAAGATCGGCTTGACGCCGTGCTTCGCACACGCGCTGTGGAGCTCCACCATGCCGTTCATCACGCCGTGGTCGGTGAGCCCGAGCGCTGGCTGGCCGAACTCGGCGGCGCGCTTTGCGAGCGACTCGATCCTGCATGCGCCGTCGAGCAGCGAGTACTCGGAGTGGACGTGCAGGTGGGCGCAGGACTGGGTGGTCACCGAGCTTTGGATGGTATGTGGTCGATCGGCGGATCGTGCAGTCGGCCCAGCGGCGCCGGATACTGCCCCAGGCGACTCAGGCGTCGGCGACGGACAGGCCCTGAGCGCGGGCCGTCCACTGCAGGAACATGTCCACGGAGGTCACGTCCCCACTTACAAGCGTCCTGTCCTGGGGCGGCGGTTGCGTGCCCGCGAGCAGGCAGATGAGGGCGTGCCCGCTGAGCGATATGGTCGCCACCGGCTGCCCAACGGCGGTGCGGCTCACCTTGATCGACTCGCCGTCGCAGACGCGTACATAGATGACGACGCCGGGCGTGTCCTCGATGTCGAAGGCGAGCTCGAAGCGCCGGCCGGTTGTCCAGCTAGCGTCGATCGCCTCGGCCATCGCCAGCAGCAACAGCCCAGGCCATACGTCGACGCCGGCGCTTGCCAGGTCGGCGAGCGCGATCGGACGGCGGCGTGTCTTCAGGAAGCGACGCGCGCGGCGCTTGCCTTTGCGCATGCGCAGACCCGGATATCGGCGCCCCGCACCACCCGCCGCGAGCTCGCCGAACGCGGCGACCGGACCCTCCAGCGAGAAGTCCACCGAGCCGCGCGGTTCCCTGGAGATCGTGGCTTGACCGGGTTCGAGCGTGACATAGAAGGTGCCGAGCTCGCCGATCTTGATCTCGTAGTTGACCGGGCCGTCGACGAGCTCACGCTGCGCGGGAATCAGCTCGATCACAAGTTCGGCCGCGAGCTTTGCATCGCGTTGGGCGGCTAGCCGGCGGATCGCGGGGGCCAGCCAGGAGAGGCGCTTCTCCGGCACAGACAATAGGCGCGACTGAAGCGCGATCGGCTCGGTCACAACCGCTTTCGTGCTCACGGCGCCACCAGGGCCAAGGCCGGGCACCGCGGGCTCGGCAGGAGCCAGCCGCTCGACGGCCGCGACCGGCACGGCCAAGCCTTCGGCCTCCACTTCGACCTCCACAGACTCCTCGGCCACAGCCGACTCCTCTGTAGCGGCGGGCTCCTCGGCGGCGGTCGTCCCAGACTCCTCGACCGCGACCTCCACCGCGGCTGCGTCGAGCTCGTCCCCGGCGGCAGGCTCCTGGACCACCAGCGGCTGAGGCTCCTCAACCGCGATCGGCTCGGGCGTATCGGCAAGAAGCGGCTCAGAAGGCTCGACGGCGATCGGCTCGGGTTCCTCGACGGCGACCGGCTCGGGGTCCCCGAGAGGGAGCGATTCTGGGTCCTCGGCGGCGGCCGGCTCCTCGACCACGATCGAGTGCTCCTCCTCGACGGTCACAGGCTCCTCTGGCGCTATCCGCTTCGGCTCCTCTACGGCGGCCGGCACATGCTCCGCGAGGGCCGCGTCAGGAGCTTGCGTCGCCTCGGCCTCCTTTACCTCGGCGACACGCGCGCGAAGCCGTTCGACAGCGGCGACGAGCGCGTCGGCCATTTCCCTGCGATGGGCCGGCTCGCGCTCAGACGCCGGCTCGGTGGTGTGCTGCAGCAGGGATGGGTCCGGCGGCTCGGCGGCCAGCTGCGCGCGGAGGTCCGCGGCCGTGCGGGTCAGCTCGAAGCGCAGATCCTCCATGCGGGCGCCCATCGCGGTGAGCTCGCGCACGTAGGTCTCGCGCTCCCACACGACCTGTTGCTGGAGCTCCTCGCGCAGGGTGGTGAGCTCGCGCTCAAAGCCGGCGCGCAGGCCCGCCGCGACATCCATCAGCTCGCGCACGATCGGGGTCAGCCTCGCGTCGCGCTCGCGCAAGTGGGTGAGCTCGGCCT
This sequence comes from Solirubrobacteraceae bacterium, assembly GCA_035567355.1. Taxonomy (GTDB): domain Bacteria; phylum Actinomycetota; class Thermoleophilia; order Solirubrobacterales; family Solirubrobacteraceae; genus Palsa-744. The sequence goes on along the minus strand of DATMPT010000279.1, from coordinate 1,178 downwards.
TGAGCTCTTGCACATGGAGCTCGGTCTCCTGCAGGCGTGCGGAGAGCTCCTGAATCTGAGTCCGCATCTCGCGCTGTAGTCGGTCGCTACGCTCCTCTGCCTCCACGCGCAGTTGCTGCTCGGCGTACTCGCGCTGCTTGACGCTACGCACGTCGGTTTCGCGTTCGGACAGCTGTTGAGCCACACGCTCGCGCTCGCGACCGACCTCCTCGATGCGCTGCTCGAGCGCGGCCAAGTGGGTCTCGAGGTTGCGTGCCACAGCCTCGGCGGCCTCGGCTCTGCGGATGACCGCCGGATCGGCATGGCGGGCGCGCCGCTCGGCCAAGGCATCCGCGGCTACGTCCGGCTGTGAGCCCACGTCCGGGGTCTCGCTCTCCTCGATCATCATCGGTCACAACCCTAGAGACGCCCCCGGACGGAGCGGAACGCTTCGCTACCCGTTGCGCAGGCGCCAAGCCATGCGCGACTGCAACGACCACAGCTCGATGAAGCCTGGGGAGGCGGTCTGCGAGAAGAGCCCACCGGACTCGCCGAAGGAGGCAAGCGCCTGGTCGTAGACAGCGCGGGGCGAGGAGCGGGTGACGACGCGCGCGTGGCCCTTGTAGAGCTTGAGGCCGATCGTGCCCGTGACCTGGGCGTTGACGGACTCCATGTAGGCGTCGAGGTCGGCGCGCAGGGGCTCCCACCACAGGCCTGCGTACACGAGGTAGGCCCACTGACGGTCGAGCCCCGCCTTGAACTGGTTCTGGTGGATCGTGCAGACGAGCTTCTCCAGCTCTTGGTGGGCTGGTAGGAGCAGGGCGGCGGCGGGCACCTCGTAGATGTCGCGCACCTTCAGCCCGACGATGCGGTCCTCGATGTGGTCGACGATGCCGACACCGTGGCGGGCCGCGATGGCGGCGGCACGTTCGAGCAGCTCCACCAAGTCGAGTCGCTCTCCGTCCAAACCGACGGGCACGCCGCGCTCGAACTCGACCTCCACGGTCTCCGCCTCCTCGGGCGCAAGCTCGGGACGACAGACGAGCTGGAAGACGTCGTCCTCGGGCGCGCGGCCGAGATCCTCGATCCAGCGCCCCTCTGAGGAGCGTCCCCACAGGTTGTCGTCGATCGAGTAGGGCGCGATCTCCGTGCCTTGGCTCGGGTGGGACTTGATCGGGATTCCATGCTCGTGGGCGTAG
>DATMPT010000278.1:0-3269 GCA_035567355.1 Solirubrobacteraceae bacterium | reverse complement strand
GCTAAGTAGTCCCGAAAGGCTTCATAACGAGACTTGAAGCGCCACATAAGCAACGATCACAGCCGGCTCGCGTTGACGCATCGGCCGGAGTCCGGACTCGCCATTAGGCCCCCCGGCCCGATGCCCGCTAGGCTTGGTGGTCGCTCTTGGCGACGTGGCGGAGTGGCTACGCAGCGGCCTGCAAAGCCGTCTACACCGGTTCGATTCCGGTCGTCGCCTCTTTGAGAAATACCTGGAAAACGACCCTTTTTGAGTCTGGTGCACTTCAGCTACCGAGTCTGAAACCGGCCAAGGCTGCCCATAGGCTGCCTAAAGACGCAGCGCGAACGGTCCAAAAAGAGGGGCGAAGCCGTGTGGCTCGCCCCTCTTGCCCGCCGTATTTCGCCGTCTCAGGCGACGCGGCGCAGCGGGATCACGCTTGTCTGACCGCCCGACGGGTCGCTCCCACAGCGTGCTCCCCAGAGCTCAGTGAGCTTCGCCGCCGCGTCCGGGTCGGGCGTGTAGTGCAAGTAGCGTTCGGTCGTGGTGATGTGGCGATGGCCCATCAGCCGTTGGACCTCGTGGACCTTGAAGACTCGGATCGCCTGGGTTCCGAACGTGTGGCGCAAGTCGTGCAGGCGCAGCCTTGGCAGGCCGGCTCGCTCGGTTGCTTTTACGAACCGGCGGTACAGGCCGACGCCGCAGATTGGCTCACCGGGCTTGGAGTCGTGCTCGAACACGAGCTCGTCCCCGGCCTTGCCCTCGCAAAACGGGCGCAGTGCCGCTCGGACGTTGGCTGTCATCGGGACCGAGCGCACCCGGCGGCCCTTGTTGCCCGCATGCCCGCCGCTGGTCGTGAAGCCGTCCTCGAAGCGCAGCACGCCGACCTCGAAGTCCACGTTGCGGACCTTCATGCCACGGATCTCGCTCAGCCTGGGACCGGCCTCCGTCGCGACCGTGTAGATCGCCTCGTCCATCGCCGAGTACGCCTGTGCGATCAGCTCGAGTACTTGCTCGGGGGTGTAGAACTGCAGCTTGCCCTCGCTCTCGACCTTGTGGGCCATCCACGGCCAAGCGAGGGCCGGGCTGCTGCGGTCGGTACCGAAGATGCCTCGTACGACGCGCCGGTAGTGATTCACGGTGTCGGCACTGCGGTCGGCATCGACAAGCGCTCGGCGCACCTCCAGCAGGTCATCGTCATTGAACGTGCCAGCGGCCGCTCGGCCCAAGTCAACTCGCCGCGCCAGGGACGCGCCGCCAGACGCTTGCCGATCTTGCGGTACTCGTGCATCGTAGAGCCGCGCAGACCCTTCTCCTGCGTGCAGTAGCGAACAAACAAGTCAAGCGCCGCGCGAAACGAGCGTCGAGCATCGGGCGTGTCCGTCGCATGTTCGGCGGAGAAGGCCTGCGCCTTCATCCGCGCTTCTTCTTCGGTCAGATGTCCGTGTGCCGGCCGTCCTTTCTTCGTCCACGCGGGACCAAGCACCTGTCTGGACTGCTTTCCCGACCCAAGGCGATAGCGCAGAACCCAAACAGGGGTCCGGCGCAGCTTGCCCTTGTAGGTAGTCGACAGCGACACGTGGACATACGCGCGCTCTGTGAGCTTGCATCGGGACTTCGCCTCCTGATGTAGGGGGCCAAGGGGCGCTTCTAACCGCCACTTGGCCGACGTTCCGAGTTTCCCTGGGGTTTCAGCCCCGGGGACACTCCCTATCGGTTCGCGGCATTCTATGGCAGCCAGCGGCCTCGTCATGAGCCTCGCCGCTGACGCTCTAGCCACGCCTCGATATCCGGCCAGCGAAAGCGCCGGTAGCGACCGATACGGACGTGGGGGAGGCGATTTGCGTGCGCCGCCTTGTTGACCCAGGATGGCTGTACGCCCAAGCGTGAGGCAAGTTCCTCCGCCGTGAGCAGCTTCGTGGCGTCTAGCACGCGGTCTGCTGCCGGCGTTGTCGTCGTACCCGTCACGCATATTTGTCGGAGGGATTGGCGTCTTTCCCCCGCACCGATTTTGTTCAGCCTTCCGATGGGCTCAGAACAATGGGCGTCGACGTTCGCCTTGGCGACCCTCGCCCCGAGGCATCTATGGAGATTTGTCTGGCATGGGCAGTCGGGATTGGGGAGCAAAACCTCAACGCTGCGGTTTTGGAGAACCACGAGTTATGGATGCGGCCGTAGTGCAAGATCTAGGGACCGCCGAAGGCACGTTCAGCACTCTTCAAGACGGTACCCCGCGCCGGCCCCGGCGACGCCACACCCGCCTCTGACGCGCTGCGCTGGGCTCGCGGCGAATGAAGGCCCCGTATCCGTTCGGCCGCGCCATCACTGTCCTACCCTCAAAGCAATGCCTTCTCGGGCGACCGCGGCGACACCACCTCAGCACCGGGTGCTGCTCAGCAAGAAGCAAGCAGCTACCGCGCTTGCCATGAGCGTGTCGCATTTCGAACGCTACGTGCAGGCGAGCCTGCCGTGTGTCCGCTGCAGCCAGCTCACGCTATATCCAATCAGGGACCTGGAAGGCTGGGTGGACAGTCGCACCACCACCCAGCGGGTGTCGCCCAGGCAGCGCGCCCGCCAGAAGAACAACCGCCGCGCTGACAAACGCACTCGCTGGCCGTGTGTGGTCGTCCGCCACCAGGCCGGATGTCCCGCCCACGAAGGCAAGCGCTGCCGCTGCAAACCCGGCTACATGGCCCGGGTATGGGATCCAGAACGCCGCCGGCCGGTGCACTCCCCCACGTTCCGTACACCATCGGAAGGCATCGCCTGGCAGCAGGAGATGCGAGCCACACTGAAGAGCGGCCGGTCCACCTCCACGCACAGCATCAAGGTCAACGAGGCCTGCGACCGATTCCTCCTCGCGATCAAGGATGGCACCGCGTTGAACAAGCGAGGCAAGCCATACAAGAAGAGCGCGACCCGCACGATCGAGGGCGCGTTGAAGGGCCGCATCGAGCAGGAACTCGGACCGCTACTGCTCGATGAGGTCCGCCGCGGTCAGGTGCAAACGCTCGTAGACGAGATGGTCGCCGAAGGGCTCTCCGGCAGCCGCGTCAGGAATATCCTGAACGCGCTGCGCTCGCTCTACACCTACGCGATCGCACGGGAACTCACGCAGAGCTCACCGATCACCAACGTCCTCCTGCCGGCGGTCGGCGAGACGCCGCGAGACCGCGTCGCGACACCCCTGGAATTCCAGGAACTGCTACTCGCGCTCGACCCTGCCGACGCCGTGCCATTCGCGCTCGCCGGATACTCAACGGCACGAAGCCAGGAGATCCTCAACCTCA
>DATMPT010000277.1:0-2607 GCA_035567355.1 Solirubrobacteraceae bacterium | reverse complement strand
TGCACGACGGGTCGGGGTCGCGCCCGTGATCGCACTCCACCTTGCCGATGCCTGCCAGGATGGCCCAATCCAAGCCGTAGCGGGCAGCGGCTTCGGTATAGAGCGCGAGGTATTCCCGCGGTATTTCCGTGCGTGCCCTGGCCGACACCGCGTACGCCGTGACATCCCCCGCGACCGAGCTCGTCGAAATGCCCATCGTCACACCAAGCATGGCGGCGCTCACCACAAGAACCGCCAGGCTTGCCGCGGCCAGGAGCAACATGCCCACGAGCACCCGCATGGGCAAGCCCACCCGCGACGCTCGCCCACGGGCCTCTCCTGTACGCCAATGAGCCGCTCCGCGCTCGGCAATTGTCCCGGCGCTCAACCGTCTCCCCCCGATTCCGGCGGGTCGGGTCTCCACCCCAGCTGACGCTTGCGCCTTGCCGCGACTTCGCGGGCGTCATCCATCACGCTCGACCTCTGCCGCGCCCGCTGCCTCGCATCCGGTTGCGAAGTCGCCGCTCCGGTTCCCGACATACTGCCTTGCAAGTCCGATCGGCCCTGCCATCCAGCTTGCGCGGGGCCCGGCCCAGACGCTCCATGTGCGGCCCCATCCGCCGGGCGCACCACTTGGGAACGACCGAGCTCGAAGTGGCCTACAGCGGCGTGCTCGGCCGCGGCTGGGCTTCGCGGAACCTGACCGCCGGGGTGTCTAACAGCCGCGACCGTGGACGCTATCTCCCCCAGCTCGAGCTCGGGATCGAGCATTGCAACCGCAAGCGTCTTACGGCGCGCCCGCTCGCCTTCGATCCGCTGTTCACGAGCACCGAGCTTCGCGGCCCTACGGGTATCGCCACTCGCCAGGGCCTTCTGACGCTCGCGCCGCACGCGCTCCAGTTGTGAGCTCTGCCCACCTCGAGCTGCCCCTGTACCGGCAAGCGCCGCATGAACGGGTGCGCTGCCACCCGGCGGAACGCCGTCCCATAGAGCGCCATCTTTGGGCCACCCACCCGGCCCGCGACCGGCCGGTTCGCGCTCTCGCGGCACGGGGCTAGCGCCGTCGTCCCTACCCGCGCCACCTTCCCTACCCGCGCCACCTTCCCTACCCGCGCCACCTTCCCTGCCCCCGCCACCCTTTCTTTTGCCATATTTGCCTCCGCCACCCTTGCCTCTTCTACCCTTGCCTCCGCCACCATCGCCTCCGCCACTATCGCCTCCATCCCCGGGCGACTGCCTATCTGGCCCGGGAGGAAGCGGTGTAAGGGGTTTCCTGCCTGACTTGGGACGCGGCTTCACCTCAGGCGCGGGCTTGCGCTTACCCCTCGCCGCATTCAGGGTGTGCAGCAAGGCGCGCGGCGTCTCCAGCGCCTCCCCCACACGTCGGGCCATCGAGCGATGCCGGCTCGGATCCTGTTCGCGGCCAGGACCCTGAGCCCAGCCGAGGGTCTGGTGGCGCTTGAGGAAGACACCCCACCAGAAGGCTGAGATCAGCAACCACTGCTCCCACCACCCCAGGATGGTGAGGCTCAAGAGCAGCTTCATCATCATCAAGACGACGCCCAACAGGAACGAATATGTGAGCTTCGCGATCACCGCCTCCATCAACTTCAGAGCCCACCCGCGAAAGGCCGAGCGCCCCCCGTCACCTAGCGCCGGGGCGAGTACGGCGGCTGGCGCCAGCAACAGGAAGAACAGCCCTACGAGCGCGGCGCCCAATAGACGCAAAGCCAGATAGCCGAGCAGCAGTAGCATTCCGAGCGCACCCAGCCAGATGGCGAACAGGCCAATCGCGCGCGAGCCGGTTCCCTTCTGCGAGCGGAATTCCGCCTGTGGCGCGGTCGGGCCGCTGCACGTATCCGCCGATTTTCCACCGCCGCACAGCACGTTGAGCAACGTGCCTTCTTTGGTAACCGAGTTGCGACCCGGTTCGTTGGCGGGCAACGCCAGAAACAACTCACCATTGGTCTGTGCTTCACGCAACAGTGCCGCACTCGCAAACAGCGTTCGCGTCCCTGGGCCGGCACCGGCGCCGCAACCGCCGTGACATCCGCTCTTCGCTTCCTCGCCCCTGGCGATCTTCAGGCCCGCCTGCTTCAGTTCGCCGTTCAGCTGGTCGGCGTTGTCACACCACCCGACGTCGCCGAACTCCAGGTAGCACCAAGGCGCCGTGATCGCACTGCTGAAGATCACCTGCATGCCGTCGGCCAGCGTGCGCTCGGCATGACCCGGCGTCCCACTCGCAACGGCCGCCATCGTGCCGAGGCCCGCTTGGTTGGTCCACTGCTCGACCGCGCCGACGGTGCCCGCCGGATCGGCGATCACCCACAGGCCGCCGGCCATCATCGCGAGCATCGCCATAGCCTGGCCCATGGTCTCGGCAACCTGGCGCCGGACCAGACCGTGATAGACGACGAGCGTCGAGGCGACGGCGAGCACGATCGCCATCCACGGTTCGGTGAAGGTCAAGCGTGCGTTGCGCAGCGCTCCGGTTACCTCATTCAAAAAGGAGCCACTCAGGAGGTTGAGCGAATAGCACCATTCGAACATCACCACCAGGCCGTGCGTGGCCGACACAAGCGCCATCCATCCAAACTGCGCAAAATTGTCGATGGTGGCCGACATGTC
>DATMPT010000276.1:0-3994 GCA_035567355.1 Solirubrobacteraceae bacterium | reverse complement strand
TACAAGCTGATGGAGGTGTGCGGCGGGCATACACACTCGATCTACAAGTACGGCGTTGACGACCTGCTCCCCCCGAACGTCGAGCTCGTCCACGGCCCAGGCTGCCCCGTATGCGTGATCCCGATGGGGCGCGTCGACGACGGCATCTCCCTTGCGCACGAACCAGGTGTGATCTTCACCTGCTTCGGCGACATGGTGCGAGTGCCAGGGTCCAGCCAGACCCTGCTCGACGCCAGGGCGCAGGGCGCCGACGTGCGGATCGTCTACTCGCCCCTTGATGCGCTGCGCATCGCAAAGCAGAACCCAGGCCGCGAAGTCGTGTTCTTCGCGATCGGCTTCGAGACCACCGCGCCGTCCACGGCGCTGACCCTGCGCCGCGCCAAGGCGGAGAGCGTCGGGAACTTCTCGGTGATGTGCTCGCACGTGACGATCGTCCCGCCGCTGCGCGCGCTGCTCGAGTCGCCCGATCTGCGCCTCGACGGCTTCATCGGACCAGGCCACGTCGCCACGATCGTCGGTGCGCGACCCTTCCAGTTCCTTGCAGACCAGTACGGCAAGCCCGTCGCCATCTCCGGTTTCGAGCCGCTCGACCTGCTCCAGTCGGTCCTGATGGTGCTGCGCCAGCTCGCGGAGGGTCGCAGCGAGGTCGAGAACCAGTACGCGCGGGTCGTGCCGTGGGAGGGAAACCTGCGGGCGCTCGAGATCATGAGCGAGGTCTTCGCTCTGCGCCCGCACTTCGAGTGGCGCGGCCTCGGGTTCATCTCCCAGAGTGCGCTTCGGATCTCCGACGCATACGCCGAGTGGGACGCGGAGGAGCGCTTCTCTGTGCCTGGCGTCCGGGTCGCCGATCCGAAGGCGTGCCAGCGCGGGGAGGTGCTGAAGGGCGTCATCAAGCCGTGGGAATGCAAGGTGTTCGGTACAGCCTGCACGCCCGAGCGGCCGATCGGCACCTGCATGGTCTCTCCCGAGGGCGCGTGCGCGGCCTACTACAACTACGGGCGCTTCGCCCGCGAGCGCGAGGTCGCCTGATGGCGGAGATGGTCTCAGACCGCGAGTCCAAGATCCTCGGGATCATCGAGACGGCACGGAGCAAGCGCGCGAAGTTCCGCGACCCCCACATAACGATGTCCCACGGGGCCGGGGGCAAGGCGAGCACCTCGCTGATCGAGGGACTGCTCGTACCTGCCTTCGACTCCGCGTCGCTTGACGCTCTTGCCGATGCCGGCGCCGTCGAGGTCGAGGGGATCGATCTCGCGCTCACCACCGACTCGTTCGTCGTCAAGCCGCTGCGCTTTCCGGGAGGCTCGATCGGCGAGCTGGCGGTCAACGGGACGGTCAACGATCTGGCGATGGCGGGCGCGCGTCCGCTTGCCTTGACGCTTTCGCTCGTGCTCGAGGAGGGCCTGCCGGCGGAGACGCTGCGCTCGGAGGTAGAGGCGATCGCGGCTGCCGCGCGTGAGGCCGAAGTCCAGATCGTGGCCGGAGACACAAAGGTGGTGGAACGCGGACACGCCGACGGCATGTACATCTGTACCGCCGGTCTCGGCCGGCGCGACCGGCGCGCCGATCTTGCTCCCAGCCATCTGCAGCCGGGTGACAGGGTCCTCTTGTCAGGCTCGGTCGGCGAGCACGGGACCGCGATCATGCTCGTGCGCGGCGAGCTTGGGCTCGAGGCCGATATCGAGTCGGACACCCGTTCGCTGTGGCCTACGGTCGCGGCGCTGCTCGACGTTGCGGGCGATGGACTTCGATGCCTGCGCGACGCGACCAGGGGGGGAGTTGCCTCTGTGCTCAACGAGCTTGCGCGCGCCTCGCGGGTGGCAATGGTCGTGCGCGAGGCCGCCGTGCCGGTCCAGCCGGCGGTCGCCGGCGCGGCGGAGATCCTCGGGATCGACCCAATGTACGTGGCCAACGAGGGCAAGCTCGTCGCCTTCGTCGCGCCCGAGTACGCCGAGCAGGCGCTCGCGACCCTCCAGTCGATTCCCGGCGGCGAGGCCGCCGCCGAGATCGGCGAGGTGAAGAGCGATCCGCCCGGCATGGTGCTCGTGGAGACGGCGTTCGGCGGCAGGCGCGTGATGGACCAACTCGTGGGCGACCCCCTGCCGAGGATCTGCTGATGCACGAGCTCTCAGTCGCCGAGGCGATCGTGGACGTCGCCGCACGCCATGCGGCGGGGCGTCGTGTGGTGAAGGTGGAGGTAAAGGTGGGTCACCTGCGTCAGGTGGTTCCAGACTCGCTCGACTTCGCCTTCGGCCTCGTGACGCAGGGCACGGCGCTCGACGGGGCTGAGCTGGTCATCGCGCACGTGCCGGCGGCCGGCCGCTGCCGCGAGTGCGGCGCGGAGAGCGCGATGGAGGGCTTCCCGCTGTGCTGCGCGCGCTGCGGAGGACTGGATATGGAGGTGCTCGCGGGTGAAGAGCTGCTGGTGGACGCGCTCGAGCTCGAGCAGGAATTTGCGATGAACGAGAGGAGCAGTCATGGCAGACACCTTTGAAGCAAAGCCATCCGGCGTCGAGGAGGTCCACATCCTGTGGATATCCGAGGGCATGAGCTGCGATGGGGACTCTGTGTCGATCACCGCGGCCGGCCAGCCGAGCATCGAGGACGTGCTGCTCGGTGCGATCCCCGGGCTGCCCAAGGTCCACCTGTACAACAAGGTTCTTTCACCCACGCTGGGCGGGGAGGAGTTCCTGCTTCCCTTCCGCCAGGCGGTGCGAGGCGAGCTCGGCGCGCCATACGTGCTCGTGATCGAGGGCTCGATCCCCAACGAGGAGATAAACGGAGACGGCTACTGGACCTCGTTCGGCAACGACGAGGCCACCGGCGAGCCCTTGAACCTCAACTACTGGCTCGACCGCCTGGCGCCCAACGCGTGGGGCGTGGTCGCGGTCGGCACGTGCGCCACCTACGGCGGCATCCACGCGATGGCCGGCAATCCCACCGGCTGCATGGGCTTGGCCGACTACCTGGGGTGGGACTTCCGCTCGGCGGGCGGCCTGCCGATCGTGAACGTCCCCGGCTGTCCGGTGCAGCCGGAGAACTTCATGGAGACGCTCGTCTGGCTGCTCTACCAGGCCGCGGGGCTTGCGCCGACGATCCCGCTGGACGAGGCATTGCGCCCGCAATGGATCTTCGGCAAGACCGTGCACGAGGGCTGTGACCGCGCCGGCTACTACGAGCAGGGCGACTTCGCCAAGGACTACAACTCGCCCAAGTGCCAGGTGAAGATCGGCTGCTGGGGCCCGGTGGTCAACTGCAACGTGCCCAAGCGTGGATGGATAAACGGGGTTGGAGGATGCCCGAATGTGGGCGGCATCTGCATCGGCTGCACGATGCCGGGCTTCCCCGACAAGTTCATGCCGTTCATGGACGCGCCTCCGGGCGGGGGGATCTCCTCTGGGATCGCCGTTGCCTACGGCCCGGCGATGCGCAGGCTGCGCGCCATCACCAACAAGACCATGAACAAGGAGACGAAGTGGCGGCACAAGGGCCGTGAGCTGACCACCGGCTACCAACCCCGCTGGGGCAATTAGAAAAGGAGGAGATGAGATGGCCGTTACACGCGAGCCAGTGAAGCCGGAGGCCGGCAAGCTCGTCGACATGTCGTGGGACCCGATCACCCGCATCGTCGGGAATCTCGGGATCTACACGAAGATCGACTTCGAGAACCGCCAGGTCGCCACCTGCAAGTCCACCTCCTCCATGTTCCGCGGCTACTCCGTGTTCATGAAGGGCAAGGACCCGCGCGACGCGCACTTCATCACCAGCCGCATCTGCGGCATCTGCGGCGATAACCACGCCGTCTGCTCCTGCTACGCCCAGCAGATGGCATATGGAGTCAAGCCGCCGCCGCTGGGCGAGTGGATCGTCAACCTCGGGGAGGCGGCGGAGTACATCTTCGACCACATCATCTTCCAGGACAACCTCGTGTTCGTGGACTTCTGCGAGCAGATGGTCCGCAGCACGAATCCCCAGGTGTGGGCGAAGGCCGAGC
>DATMPT010000275.1:0-4420 GCA_035567355.1 Solirubrobacteraceae bacterium | reverse complement strand
GGCACCGATCTTGGCGCGCAGGTCCGCGATGTAGGTCTGGGCGGCCCCATACTTGCCTTCGTACTCGGACTCGGCGTCGATCACCAAGCAGTCCGCTCCCGTCGCCGCCGCTCGTGCCCCCAGTCCGGCCTCACCAGCCGGGCTGGTGCCGTAGACGTACTGCCACGCGCACACCTTCAACCCATTGGCGTGCAGCTGCTGCACGAGTTCGGGGCTGAACTGGCTCCAGTAGTTGGAGGAGCCATCGGAGCTCTTGACGTAGAGCGTGGTCACGCCCGCCGCGTGAGCTTGGGCCACGATCGAGGGGAGATCGCCGCCGTCGGACTGGCTCACATACCAGATCCACATACCCTGGCCATCGAAGGCCGTGCCGCTCGGGGCCGCACCCGGCGGCGGCGGCGAGACGTGCGGGGTCCGCGGCCTGGGCGGCCCCAGCGCGTAGCGCACTATGTGGATCGGGCCGTAGGAGTTGGAGTGGCGGCCGTGGCCGAGCAGGAGCATGATGCGCCCGGAGTGGGCGCCGCCAGGCACGCGCACCACCATCCCCGCCGTCGCGCTCGCCAGGCGGGCGGTGGGCGAGTTGCGCGCGATGCGCGCGTTCCAGCTGTGCGGGAACGCCACCACCATGCCCCTGCGCAACCCGGCGCCCTTGATGAGCAGCTCGCCGCCCAGTGAGACCTGATGAGGGTTGGTCGAGCAGTGGATCGCCGGCACGCAGACGGCGCTCGTCAGGTTCACCCCGGTAGCGGGCTTCGCGCGCACTTCGGCCTTGCCTTTGGTTGGGCTCCCGCCGTGCACGGCGACTTTGCGAGCCGGCTGCGGTGAGCCCGGGGGAGTGCCGCCGCCCGCCGGCGCGACTGCCCCGCCGACGCCGCCCGAGCCTCCCGGGGCGGCGATGGAGGGCGCGGGGCCTGACAGCGCGGAGCAGCCGGCGCAGAGCGCCAGGGCCGTCACCCCGAGCGCGCGGCGGATCGATCGCTGCTTGGCGGTTGCGCTTGCCACGGACATCCTCTCCCGGTGGAGTCGTTTGGCAGGACCGTAGAGCCTATGGACCTCCCAACCAACGCGCGCCACAGAAGTTGCGTCGCCGCGAGGGCTCTGCGTGCCTACCCCCAGCGAAAGCCGAGCTTCGAGGGAGTCGGGGCAAGCGGGCTCTGGGGCAACCCCGCGGGCGGCTCCGGCAGGTTATAGCCGGTGGGCGCCACGTCGTTCGGCGCGTCCGCGTGGAAGATCGAAGCGAGGTATTGGATCTGCTCCCGCCCGACGCCCAGCTCGAACTGCCCGCCACCATAGTTGCCGATGCCGCGTGCCTCGCAATAGGCAAACGCGTCGAGCAGGTTCCTCAGGCCGCCCAGTCGCGAGGGCTTGATGTTCACCATGCGCGGTGGATAGGGGAGCGCTTCGATATCGGCCACCGAATGGATCGGGGCATCCCACGAGAAGCGCTCGCGATGCTCCGCCAGCGCCTCGTCGGTCTCGGGGGTCAGCGCCGGATCCTCGATCCAAGCCTCCGGAAACGCCTCGGCCACGCGTCGGTAGAGCAGTGGGTCGGGCGCCTGGTCGACGATTGAGCCCGAGTAGTAGCCCTTGAAGTCGACGGACTCCACCGCGCCCGTCTCAACCAAGCCGGCTATCAACCGCTCGCTCCAAGAGCTCGTGGGGTCGAGCTTGAAGCGCAATCCCGGATAGGCACTCAGGCGCGTACGTACCGGCTCCATCGAGGGTGGCTCGCCCAAGCGCAGCGACACCACAAAGCGCACCGGCTGCGGGGTGCGCTCCAGCGACTCATGCAGCGTCGTGCCCGCCTGGCGGAGTGCCAAGTCGAGCGCCGCCGACTCATATGCCCACACGCGGTAGCGCCGCGACACCTCGCGCTGGGGAATTTGCGCAAACAGGTCGAGCCCGGCCACGCGCTCGCAGAAGGAGCCGACCGTCCAGCTACCCTGCAGCGGCAAGCTCGCTCCGGCCGCCTGCAGGATCTCGTGGTCAACCGCGTCATAGGTCACGTCCTCACCCAAGCCTTCGTGTCCGGCGCCGGTCAGATGGATCACGGTGCTTTGGCGCTCGAACTCGCTCGAGACGAGCGCCCGCAGCGGCTCCAGCGCATAGGAGTCGACTTGCAGCGGCAGCTCAGCGAGACGCCCCCAGGTATTCACGGGCTCGGCCACGGCGGCTCAGCTTAGACTGTTAGCCGTGGCAAGCCATACCAGAGGCCCACGCGGCCGGACGCGAAAGCCGCGCCCGAGCGCCATTCAGTCCGACACCATCGCGGTTACGGGGCAGCCATCTGAGCAGCGGCAAGACTCGAGCGCCAGGCAGCCCGACGCCGTCGCGGCGAGCGAGCGGGCATCCAAGCGCACACGCCGGCGCCGCGCTCCGCCCCCGCGCGACGAGCGCCGGGCGTCCGTCTCTCCACGGCGAACTTTTGGCGAGCGTCCGCCCGCTCCATGGCATCCTCTGCCGCTCTCGGAGATCTTGATCCTCGCTGGGGCTGTCGCGTTCGTGATCGCTGTGTCCCGCTTGCGCAACGGACCATCTTCCGGCGGGCCTCTCCTGCTGGCCGGGATCGCGGCCGTCGCGCTCGGCACGATCGAGGTCACCTGGCGCGAGCATGCCAGCGGCTTTCGCTCCCACACGCTCTTGCTCGCCATCCTGCCCGTGATCGTCTTGCATTCGGTCGTGGTGCTCGGCTACACGTTTATCGCCAAGCCCTCCCAGCTCTTGAACGTGGGCATGTTCGCTGTGGACATCGCCGTCTTCGTGTTGCTCTTCAGGTTGCTCCGCGCGCGCTTTCTCGACGCCCGTGCGCGGGCCGCAGGTAGGGGCTGAGCGAACGAGAGACGTTCGGGTGGTTGGGCTCTGGGCATTGCGCGAAAGGGCCCGGGCGAGCGGTCAGGCTGGCATGCGAGCGGTCAGGCCGGCATGAATTGCAAAGGACGGTCAGCCACTAAGCGAGGGCATCGGCTGTCAGCCGATACTGAGCGACGGCATCGGCCGCTCGCCCTCGTTGGGCTCCTTGCCGCGGGTCTCTCCCTCCAGGCCCAGGCGTTCCAGCCGCGCGATCTCGTGTTCGCCTTGGACGCGTGCCGGGTGTCCATCCGGGAGGCCCGCGATCAGGCTGGCGATGCGGTTGCGTAGCTGTAGGGCGAAGTGTGGGGTGGAGGCACCCATGAGCTCGCGCACGTCCTCTACGCTCACCTCGCCGGCCTGCTCTTTGAGTATGCGATTTGGGCTCTCTGCTTGGCTCACAATCGGCTCAGGGTCCTGTCGTCGGGGTCGGTTCGCCGCTTGGGTTTGTCGAGGTCGGTCCGCCGGCTGAGGTCGTCGGCGTGGGTTCGCTGCGTGGATTTGTCGTCGATGAGAGTGGAGCTTCGGTCGCGGGATGCGGTTCTATCTGCAGGCGTGCGTCCAGGCTTGCCTGCGTCCTTGCGGACACCGCGCTCGTGTCGCCGATCACCCAGCCGTGATTGTAAACGCCGTGCACCGGTCCCGACGGCGGCGAACCTGGCTGCAGGTCGCTCAGGTAGCTTCCAAGCTCCGCCGAAATCGCGTCAGGGCTTTCAAGCAGCAGCAGCGGGCCATAGTCCCCGGTCGCCGAGAGGGGCGCCGCGGCCGGACCATCCAGCGGTCGCGCCGCGTTCGCGAACACCATCCCATGGCCCGGTTCCACCACCCCCCAGCCGAAGGCCCCGTCGGCGAAGCGCGCTACCGCGATCGCGTTGCCAGTCGGCGTCGTCCCCGCGATGCGGCTCACCTTGCCAAAACGCTCGAGTTCTCGAGCCACGCTTTCGCCAACCAAGCTGCTCGGGCCCACTATGTAGATCGAGGTGCTCCTCAGGCGTTGCAGCTCTGCCGCTGTCGCTTGCGGGATTTTGGTCCGTTCGACGAACAGGATCGGCGTCGCCGTAAACGCGGCCAAGCCGGCCGCCGGCATCGTCATCGCCGGCGGTGCTTGCGCGGTGGTAACGATCAGCTCGTGTGGCACGTGCTTGCGCAACGTGCTCGCCGCCTGCTCGATCGCAACCGCCAGCGAGGCCGGATCGTTGCCTGAGATCGAGCGCACCGCGTAGCCCGCCGGTGTCGCGGTGGAGCCGGCTTGGATCACCTGCGCCCGTTCCGCCGAACCTGCCGGACCTGGACCCAACGCTCCCGTTCCCACTGGTTTCATCGTGCTGAGCGCCACGCCGCTCGCTTCTGGGAGCGCTTGCCCGTCGCTGTAGAGCAGCGGAGCGTGCAACGGGCTACCGCTGAGCGTGGAGGCGGCAAGCGCCGCCGGCCAGTCGTGCTCGTCCACCATCACGACCGCCCGCGGGCGCGTCGCTCGTGTCAGGCCCGGATATACCGCGACCGCGACCGCGGCGGCATCGGTCAGGCTGTCGGATCCACCCAAGCGAGTCGTGTTCTTGGTGGACAGCCCCCC
>DATMPT010000274.1:0-4074 GCA_035567355.1 Solirubrobacteraceae bacterium | reverse complement strand
CGGCCCCGGCTTGGCGTCGCCCAGAAGGTCCTGCGGGCTGTTGCTCTGTGGCCCAAGCCGATCGAGATATCGATCCCCTCGATCGGGCAGTGCCACACCTACCACCTGCAGTTCGAGACAGCGGACGGTCTGCACATCGTGGAGGCCAAGATCCGCTACAGCGTGTCCGTGCTCGCTCCCGGGGTGACCGCGAACGTGCGAGAGCTCGAGCCGCCGCTGACCCCGATGCAGCAGCGAGTCGGCCTGCTCGCCTCCGGCGTGGCGCTCAATCGCGCAGCGGCGGCGACGTTCAGCGTGCGCCCGCGGCCGTCGATGATCGTGCGCAGCGCCTTCCTCGCCTCGCTGCTCGGCTGCGCGGTGCTGCTCCTCTCGCTGCTCGCGCGCGCCTGGCTGAGCGTCAACCCGACCCCTTGGGTGACGGTGCTCTTGATCGTACCCGGCGCGCTATCGGCGTACATTGGCCTCGCGCGTGAGAACCTGTTCGCAACCGAGGTGCTGCGAGGCCTCCGGCTGGTGTCGCTTTTCAACGCGCTGTGGTCCTTCAGCGCCGCCGCCGTGCTCGTGCTCTCGCGCAAGCTCACGGTGTCGAGCTCGCCGCCCGGGGCGCAGTCGATCGGCGCGGAAGGGTCGGCGACGGGCTGGGTACTGCTGGGGCTCCTGCTGGCCAACGTCGCCACCGCGATCGTGCTTTTCATCGCCTGGAGACGCTCGCAGAACCCGCCCGAGTTTCGCAAGGCGGCTGGCTGAATGCGCCCTGACCGGCTGCTATCGTCCGCGGCGATGGGTGACCCCGCAAGCTACGTCCAGGCGCTGGCGAGCGCTGGCGACGGCCTCTCCGGAAACGTCCGCCAGCAGGTGCTGAGCGCCTCGGCGAGCGCTCCCGCCTACCTGATCGAGTCCGCCGAGGGGATCGTCACCTACTCCGGCTTCGGCTCCGACGGAGCCAGCAAGAAGGCGCGGCGCTGGCTCGCCCAGCGGCTCGCGTCCTACTCCTCGAAGGACGTCCCCGAGGACCAGGCAGAGCCCGGCGACGGCGGCGCCTGAGTCGCTCGAGCGAAACGCGTCTCGCTCCATGTCACGGCGACGGCGCCGTTTCTCACCGGCCGTTGACGGGCCGAGCTGCCCCCGCGGGAGGCGCCTATGCGTCAGCAGGCCGAGCGGCGTATTGAGGGCTGGAGCCCAGCGATCAGGGACGAGTTTCGGGCCGGGTCCGCCTCTCTCTCTACCACGGTTGCGGCAGTCCCGCCAGGGGTGGCTCGAGAAGGCCGCCAGTTGAGCGTGGAGGTGTCCGGCCGCACTGACCGTCGGCGGCGCTGGCTGCCCCGCCGGCAACTGCTCGTAGGCGGCGTGGCCACTGGATCCTCGCGGCCCTCGGCGCGGCCACGAGGTCGGCCACCGACTTCCAGTGCCATTCGATCGCCGTGCGACGAGCGCTTGGCGGTTTCCAACCGCCATTAGCGAATCAATCGGGGAGACACGATTTGAACCAGCGACCGCCCGCCCGTCGCGCCAAATATCCAGCCGCACTGCCGGTTGGTTAGGCGACCGGGACTGGCCTGACGTCTAGTCGCGGAGTTTGTCAATCGCACTCAGCAAAGCGAATGCTACGGCAGCAACCGTGAGGAGGACGCCAACCCCGAAAAGCGGGACGTACCCACCGCTAACTTCGAAACCGCTTCCCGCCGCGAGGGCCGCGGCGCTCACGAGCAGCAGCAACCCAAACACCTGGTTGTCTCCATACACGACGAACCCCACTCTCCCGTTTTCCTTGAAGTAGTCCTCCCACGCCGGGAGATCGGCATTGACGTGCTCCTGTACGTATGGCCAAAGCCGATCGCGAATGTAGCTTCCCTGCAGGCTGATGCGGCGGCGCTGCTCCGCGTCAATGATCGCCACGGACGAGGCGATGGGCGGGATCAGCAAGAGAAGGTGCTGGTTGCCGCGATGGTCAAGAGCCAGTCCTGCGATCACACCGGTCGCAGTAAGCGCAGCGGCGAGCAGACCGGTGAGCATCTGGAAGCGGACCGCCATTAGCGACCGGAGAGCATCGAACTCGTGGAGCGCAGCCTCAATGGCCTTCTCTGGCAACGGTGGCCTGTCGTCGTTCGTATGATGACGATACCCGCTTGCCCAGACGGCCCGTTCGCGCGATCCTGCGGAGTCACCTCTCAGGGCTACTCGTTCGAGTCGCTGGTCGACCGTGGCAGTCAGTCGTGGTCTTTCCGAGACCCATCCATGGGCCCACCTTTGACGTTCGAGGGCCTCTAAGGGCGTCTCAAGGAGTGCGAAAGCCCCGATTGCCGGGCTCATGCGCGCGAATGGCGGGGTGCTGAACCAACAGTCTGAGTCGCGCGCTCCATGGGCCGTCCGAGTGCTGGCGCCCCAAAGGAACGCCCTTATCTCCCTACTGAGGTTGACCGTCACGCGAAATCCACCAGTGGCCGGCCCCCTCCGGGTGCTCGGCAAAACCTGGCCTTCCCCGAGCCATCGGCGCCGCGTCCGCCCTCGCCGCGGATCAGATACGGAAGACCTCGACGGTGCTTGGGGGCTTAATAAATGTCCAGGTCATCGTCCGGCCACTGCCATCCACGATGTTCGACGCCTCCGCGAAGCCCGAATCAAACGGCACTCGCGGTGTTGGGCAACCGCCGGGGGCGACACCGGGGGCTTTGGCGGCGCCGCCGCAGCTGTTGAGCATGACCGACGCGAAACTCGGCATCGCGACCGCTCCAATGTCAAGGAGCGGAGCGTTCTCGACGATCCACTCGGCGCTGTAGCCCTCAACCCACGATTCGTGTGGCTCGCCGCCTGGTGCCACTGGCGCCTTAAGGCTGATAACGCCCCGTACGTTTCTCGGTCATGTTGTAGGCCTGGAATTCCGCGGTCGTCCATTTGGTGTTTACATTTCCCGGCACGAACTTTGGATCGTTCAGTTCGAGGCTGAAGGCGATCTGGTCGCCCGCGCGCACGGGGAAGCTAGTGATTTCGTACTGTTCTTGAATCTTTGGACCCCACCATTCGACGAACGCATACATCTCTAGCACCTCAAGGGACCCTTGGCGACCGGCGTGCGGGGCGAATACTTGCACGATGCCGCATTGCACCAAAGGGGGTACGTTGATCCCATCGATACCCACCCATGTCGCGAGGCTAAGGAAATCGCTGCCTGGCGCGTTCGATGGGGACAAGGGGATCCGCACCCGCGGTACCGTCAAACGGAAATGAGCGTTGACGATTTCTCCCACGGGAGGCGCGGGCCACGTCGGCCTCCGTGCGAATACCACGCCGCCGGCCCAGTTCTGCTGGTTGTCGGGCGACGCCTCTGGTTGGATGCGACGACGGACGCGAGGGTCCATCGGCGTGAGCTCTGGCGTTATCGTGCGCATCGGGCGGGAGTGGAGCACAGTCCAATACTTGAACGCCCGCGGCGAGGTCTCCTGATCTGGCCGTCGCGGAAAACCGAAGTCCTTGAGCTCGTCATCGCTCGCAGTTCGTGGATCGAAGTCGTCCGGCGGGACCGGGAAGCGGGTGATGTCGTGGCCAGGCGAGTCGAAGCGAGCCATTGTGTGACCTCCAAGTAGTTTGAAATTGAAGGCAGGTTGGAGGCTCGCGCGCGCTGGATAACCGTCGCCACGGTGTGCCTCATTGGAATAGGCGCGACCAAAGTCGCTCGAGACGCGAGATTGCGCCGCGGTTGATCGTGGAAGCATCGATCGGAGGCCGTTTTTGCTCCACGGCCTCGCGTTCTTGAGTAACGCCTCCGACTGCCCACACCCACACGAGCGGTGAGACATTCGGTGCCGCGTCATCAATCTTGTCCATCGCTTCACGAATGCTCGCCGCCTTAGCGCAAGAGATTGGCGTGGCGCACTCTAGTTCGAGATCTATGCGCCGGACGCGGTTTCCGTATTCGCGGCTTGCCGTCCGGTGGTCGTCGGCCCTCGGTCCATAGTTGAGGTACTTCCACAGGCCCGCCAAGCCAGCGGCGAGAAACGCGACTCCACCGGCGACGATCCTGATCCAAAGATAACCGCACCTTCCTGCAGCGTGGCAAATATACCTAGCCCGACGATC
>DATMPT010000273.1:0-8841 GCA_035567355.1 Solirubrobacteraceae bacterium | reverse complement strand
ATGGGAGCGAGTGGATAGCTTGATGCAGCGCCGGCGGGCCTCCCACGATCGCCTGTTCGAGCGAGGGTGCGACGCTCGCCCAGGCAGTGAAGAACGTGTCGAGATTGCTGTAAAGGGCGGCCTGCTCGCTTGCCACAGGCGCCACTTCTTTGGCGGCGCGGTCAAACGCCACGAACAGTTGCCCGAAGCCCGTTTGCGGCGAGGCGAGGTTGTGAAGGACGGGGATCGCGTTTGTGACCAGGGGACGCAAGGTTGCGAGCGTTTCGTTGAGCCCGATCCCGCGCCCGGCGAAGCCGTTGCCGAAGCTCGTCAGGTTCACCTGGTTTGCGTGTCGCGTCTTTTCGTCGAACATGTCGAAGAACTGGTCGAGATCGACCGGTTCTCTGGTCTGCGCGACCGGGATCGTGGCCCCTGCTTTCAATGTCTGCGCGGAGTTGCCCCGTTCGAGCGAGAGGTACTTCAAGCCGATCGTCGAGACCGACTGCACGAGTGCTTTTGTGTCGGCCGGCAGCGGTTCCACTTTCTTTTCGAGCTTGAGCGAGACGATCGCGGTGACACGCCCAGTTTTCGGATCCTGATAGGGGCTGAGCCAGCTGATCACACCGACGCGCTCGCCGCCGATGCGCACCTGATTGCCCTTCTGTAGGCCTGATGCCTCGGGCAGCTGCACCTTGATGTCGTAGGTGGGTGTGAACGGCAGGCCATTGTTGGCGTTGTAGGAGAGAAATACGGCGACAACCACAATCAACGTCGTGATCGCGCCAATCAAGAGCGGGCTGCCCGCCAGCGAATTTGAGCGACGCCTGTTCATCAGGGCACTTGTGTGGGGTCGCAGCCAAGCTGGCCGTTGTCGGTAAAGGGCGAGGAGCCGTCGGCCGCGGGCTGGGTGCCCGCACCTGGGCAGCGGCGCAGCTGGCCAGTCTTCAGGCCCTGCACGACCTGGGCGGGATTCGCCGGTTTGAGCGTGTTTTCAGAGCCGAGCTCGAAGTCGGGGAACAGGCCCGTGACGCGCGAATAGTGGCCGTTGGCGTCGTAGTAGGCGGTGGTTTGGCCAAAGACGCGTAGGAATCCCTGAAGATCAGGGCTGTATGGCCCGAACAGGGCTGTTATCGGCAAGGATTCTTCGGCCGCGCGCACACCATTGGGCGAGGCGGTCACAAGTGCCTGGGCGAGCCCCGGCAGCGCCAGGGCGACTTCGGTCAGGTCGTTGCTGGAGCCTGGCTTGCTGATCGCTTCGCTGAAGTTGCCCACGACAGGGGTGGCCGCGATCACAAGCGGGCGCAACTTGGACACGAACGGTCCGAGCAACGGAGCCGCCGGCTTTGAGGCATTCACCAGCTTGGTCAAATCGGCGAGCGTGGCCGGCAGCTGTTCAAACGTGCGGTTGCCTTCTTTGAAGGTGACCGGCAGCTCTTTCAGGCTGACGGTGAGGTTCGACTGTTGCGAGCCGAGCGCTTCGAAAGTGGTATCGGCGTGGCTCACCAGTTCCGTCAGTTGCTGACTGCGTCCGGCCAGCACGGTTGTTGCCTTGGCGCTTTCCACCAGGAAGTCCGAGAACGTATTCTGGCCGCGACCTAGCTCGGCAAGCACGTGGTCGAATGCCGAGAGTGCCGGCGGGAAGTAGTGGGCATCCAGTTGAAGCTGGGGTCCTACGCCGGCGTACTGTTCGGCCGAGCCCTTGATCAGCTGCTGCAAGCCCTTGCGGGTCTTCGCGTTGAAGATGCCAAACAACTGGTCGAGGTCTACCACGCCGTGTGTGGCGGTCGTGGGCAACGTCGAGCCGGATGGTAGGGACGGCCGGTTGTTGGGCCCGGGCGAAAGGGCGATATAGCGGTTGGCTACGCTCGACAGTGAGGGCACCCTGATTTCGGCTGTCGTCCCCTCGTGCAGCGGCGCCAAGGAGGATTCGACGTTGATCGTGATGCGCACGTTGTAGTTGGAGAGCAGCTTGATGTCCTTGATCGAGCCGACCGGCACTCCACCGACCTGCACCTGGTCGCCACGTACGAGCTGGCCGGCTTCGGGGAAGATCAGCTGGTAGGTGGCGCTTTTGTTGCCCACCAGCACGAGCACGAGCAGGATCACAACCACCGCGCCAAGCGCACCGAAGGCGGCGAGGCGCACGTTGCGCGCACGACGCGGCGGTGGACCGAGCGGCGGCGAGGCGGGGGGCGGCGTGGATGCTGGCGGGCCGGGAGGGACGGTGGTAGCCACTACTTGCCTTCCGTCCCGGCGGCGGCGGACACCGCGCTGGAGTGGTCGGGGATCGCGGCGGGCGAGGGCTTGGCGCTGACTGCCGGATCGGGCACCTGGCCGAGGCGAGCTACCAATCTGAGCCACTCAGCCGGGGTCAGGCCCGAGCTCGAAACGGCGGCCGCGTGCGCCTGGGCACCCACCAGCGGGGTGAAGGAGATGTGGATCACGCCTACGTAGCCCGGCACGACGAGTGTGTGCGCCGCACCGGCCAAACGCGTAGAGCTGGCGATCTGGAGCGGTTTCATGACGCCCTGCAACCCCGCCAGCTTGCGAACGGCGAGCGCGGCGACCGAAGCTTGCCCGCTCGTGCCCACAACAGGAATCCCATCGATTGCCGCGATATCGAGCGCGGCGACGTCCGTGCTCTCCACCGTGGAGCGGTGAATGACCGAGGTCGCCTGGGCACAGCTGTGGGCCGAGACGGCCGGCCGCAATCCCGAGGCCGACAGGTAGGCGAGCGTGGCGAGCACACGCCGGTCGGCCCGGCCGTCGGCGATCAGGCGTCGCTCGCAGGCCGGTAGATGGATGGCGTGATCGCGTGGGACCTGCTGCTCGAGCTGGGTCTTTGACTCGAGCAGAGCCTGTCCGGGGGTCGCCGAGATCCTGGCAAACGGGTCGCGGCCCTTGGCTTTTACGACCGAGGAGCTCTGCAGCTTGACCCAGCCGTCGAGGATCGGCTTGGGGTCGATCAACGGGGCACCGATACCGGCGGGGCGTATCTGAAAGACGATGTGCGGTTCCACGCCGGGGCCAACATGACCGAGCACCGTACCCGCGATCACCTGCGCTCCCACATGCAGCGGATGCAGGTAGACGTCCTCCGAGCCGGCCCTGAACATGCGCGTGGCTCCATTGGCTGCAGGCGTTGGCGCGAGCACACCGCTACCGGCTAGCGAGGAGCCGCGCACGCGCGCCGGGGTGCCGCCTAGAGACGATGCAACCGCTTCGAGCACCGGATAGAACGTCGCGGTGCTGCCCAGCTCGGCGTAGGTGTAGGTGTTGCCGTAGGCGTCTCTCAACGAAATGCTGCGCCCGAGCGGGCCGCCCCGGCCGATTTGCACGACGCGCCCGTCCTGCACGGCGATCACGGGCGCCCCGTCCTGGGAGTCGATCGTGGTCCCGGCGACCGTATGCGGCGAGGGCCCTTCGGTGACCGGGAAGGCGTCGCCGTAGTGCGAGGCGGCATATACAGGGAAGCGCGCTTCGGTCAGGCCCGTGATCGCGCCGAGCAGTTCCGGTGGGGTGCCGCCGAGCAGCCGCGCGCGCAGGATCACCGAGTTGACGTAGGCGTGTGAGTGGTTGTAGGCGAGAATTGCCGCGCGGATGTCCGTGTCGCCGCCGGCGGCCTTGAGATAGCGGGCCGCGGCGAAGATCGCGTCCGCCGGGTTGTAGGGGTCCTGAAAGCCGTCGTTGTTGACATCGACGCCAAATTGCCCCCAAGTGCCCGGCAGGAACTGCATCCAGCCCTCGGCGCCGGCGCTCGAGACGCTCAGGTCGCGACCGTAGTCGGTCTCGACTTCGTTGATCGCGGCCAGGACCTGCCACGGGATCCCGTAAGCGGCACCGGCGGCCTGGTAGATCGGCAGCAGGAACGGCGGGATCGAGAAGCTGTCGATGAAGAAGCTCGGCACACCCGAGAGCGATCCACCGAGCGTCGAGGGCAGGGGCGGCGTGAGCGCCGACGGTGAGACCGACTTCGTGTTCGACGGCGCTCCCGCGTTCGTCTTCCCAGGGGCTCCAGACTTCCGTGGAGGTTTTGCCGCCGAGGAGCCCCCCTGCCCATGAACGACGACCGCCGGCTGTTGCGGGCGCTGGATGCGCACTTCCGGCGCGGGCACGGTCGTCGTTTCGGTGGTTGCGGTCGGCGTTGGAGTGCTCGATGCGGGGGTCGTTGTCGTGGCCGGAGCCGTGCCCGTGCTCGCCGGTGGCGGTTCGGGCGCGGGCGGGGCGGGTACGGCCGTCGTCGTCGCTTCGGATGGGGCCGTCGAGGCTTGCGCCGGAGAGCCGCTGGCCGCGGGGCCGGTGACGCTCGCACCGGCGGACGCCGCGCTTGCCGGAATCGCGACCGCAAGCAGCGCCAGAGGCGGGAGCGCCCAAAGGGACACACGCAGGATGGCTGTGAGCGGTCGTGAGATCATCGCGGTCAGTTTCCGAGCAGGTAGTTGAGCAGCATGCCGCTCGCTTCGGAGCTTTCTTCAGCGGGCGAGTAATAGGTCGTGCCGGCGGCCGCACCGCCGACAGGCTGAGCGGCCGGAGTGGAGCCAGACGTCGTGGGCGCGCCGGCCCCGCCGGCCGTATCGGCTCCGATCGAGCCCGGGTACTTGGCGATCGCCTCGGCCGGTGTCATCCCTTTGAGCACAGCAAGCGTACGCTGCATCACGAGACTCGTCGAGCCGGCGCTCGCGGCCGATGCCTTCGTGCTCGAACTGCTTGCACCTATGAATTTCCCGGTCGTACACGTGGGGTTGGTTTGCACCGAGTAGGTCAGGCAGGTGCTCGCGAAGATTTCAGCGCGCAGGAAATGCCCGAGCGCGTCGTAGCCGTTGATGCTGCCGCCGCCGAGGTAGATGAAGTCGAGCAGGCGCTCCAGCCCACCCGTCGATTTCAGACTCGTGAGCAGCCCCGAGAGGTTGCCCGCAAAGGGCTTGGCATTCTTGCCAAGCCCCTTTGCCAGCGACAACAGCGGTTCGACCGCCACGAGTGCCGAGGAGGTGGTTCTCGCGTTCTTGCCGAACGCCCGCAGGAACCCTTCGAAGGATTTCGAGAACGGACCGATGTTCTCGAACGTCTTGTTGATGCCCGGCGCGGCGATACCGAAATCTTCAAAGGTGGGCGTCGTCTGTTCGGCAAAGCGCCCAAATCGTTCCATCGCCGGACCCAGTCGTTCGAGGAAGGCGGGGAAGGCAGCAAGGTTCTGAGCGAGCGCGCTGCGATGGTTGGCAGTCACCCGGGCGACCTTGCCGCTTTCTTTGATGAAGCCCACGAGCCGCGCGCGTTCGGCCGCCAAAGGCGCCGTGGCCCGGTCGCCTTCGACCGCCAGGTCGGTCAAAGTCTTGTTCTCCTTCGCAAGGATCGCAAACACCTGTTCGAGCCCCCGGAGCGCAGGGTTGGAGCGGCGCAGGACCGCATTCAGATCCGAACCGCGCCCGGCGAAACCTGCGCCGAGCTCGTTAAGGATGATCGTCAAACGCTGAGCCTCGGGCAGGCGGGTGATGTCACCGAGCAGATCGGGATCGACCGGGCTGTGCGTGTTCTTGACGGGCAACAGCACCTGACCGGCGCCTTCCTGACCGGCGGGGATCGTCTTCAAGGGCGGCGGCAAGGGCGTGCCTTCGACGCGTGGTTGGGTGGGAAGGCAGTCGACGAACTTCTCGCCGATCAAGGCCTGCGGTCGGATTTCGCAGCTGGCGTCTTCGCGAAAGTCCTGGAAGCCGGGGTTTTCGATGTTGAGCACCACCGCAGCCTTGGCGTAGGGCGTGGGCGTGACCGAGCCGACGGCACCGACCTTGACGCCGTCGACCTTGACGTCCTCGCCCACCGTCAGGTTGCCGGCGTCGTCGAAGATCGCACGGACCGAGTAGCCGCCGCCCGAGCCGCCGGCTGAGGTGGCAAGCAGGACGATCACGGCAAGCGCTACCGCGCAGGCTGCGCCCGCGATCGCGATCTTACCCCTCCTGAACCCCTCGCTGTGCGTCCTCAACCCGACCTACCTCTGTCCTTGACGGAGAAGAGGGCGGCCCATCGATGGCCGCCCCTCTCGCTATCGCCCAGACCTTACGCTTCCGCGCATCCATCTGAGGCATCTGTTCCTTTGACGTCGTCTAAGTCCTGCCGGCGGCCGCCCTCAAAGAGCGCGACCGCCGCGATGCATGGCTACCTCCGTGGGGTGCCTATTTCTTTGGGCACGGCGGCTTGGCCGTGACGGTGACCGTTTCGCCGCTGAAGAACTTCAGTTCGGCCTTGACCGGGAAGCCGCCCTTGGGGCACTTCTTGGGCAGCGTGCCGTAGGAGACCAGCTTTTTGCCTTGCATGAAGGCGGCGCCAACCTTGACCTTGATGAATTCGACCGACCCGTACGGCGCACCAGGCACCGTTTCGACGAGAGGGACTTCGGTGGCAAGCACCGGGCCCGATCCGCTGGCAGAAGTGAATTTGCCGCTAGACAAGAGTTCGATCTGTGCCGGGGAGGTCCCTTCGGCGTAGAAAGCGAGGTTGCCACCGGACTCGAAGAACGGCTGCACCGTGAGCGTCTCATGCACGCGCGTGCTGCCGAAGCTGACGACGCCGCGGGCTTCGCCCTTGGGACCAGCAACCGACTTCTTCGGGCACTTCTGCACTTCATGGCTCTGCAGGACGCCAGCCGAGCAAGTCGTGAAGCCGGCGGTTCTAAGCTTCGAGCCAGGCGGCGTATAGAACGTGACGCCGACCAGCGGCGAAGGGAAGCCACCGTATTCGGTGCCGCTGATGTTGAATTCGGCTTCGACGTCGGTGCCGGCGCCAAAGAAGTTGCCGGTGTGCGGGTAGGTCGGGCCACTGCTCGAGCTCGGGTTCTTCGGGACAGGCACGGCCTTCACCTTGAGCGTCACGCTCGGAGCCGCCCCCGCGGCTGCCGGCAGGCCCAAGGTCGCTACGGCAAGGCCGAGCAAGGCCAAACGGGTAGATGCTCTGCGCATCAGGTTCTCTCCTCTGTTTTGGTGTAGGTGCGCCTACGATCCGGGTAGCTCCGGATCCTTGACGGTCCGGCGACATCGAGTCTCCGGACGTCTCAGCCGTCCGGAGAGCATTGGCGATTTGCCTGCAGGTTACCCGGATCTGGGGACAGGTTCAACTAGGTGGGTCCTCCGCAGCCGAGAATTCGAGCTCCTTGCCTGGGTATTCGACGCCCGCGGGCTCAACGACAACTCGGCGTGGGCCGGGCTCCACAAAGCCCGCGAGGACCGCATTCAGGCCCAGGGTCTGGGCCAACGCGACGACGCTCTCGCCGGTCCCGGCGGCGCAGTACACGGCGTAGCCCGAACCCATGTTGAATGTGGAGTACGCCTCGTGTGCGCTCAGACCAGCCTTGTCGACGAGAAACGTCAAAACCTCAGGCGCCGGCGGCAGGGTCGAGATGCGGTAGGTGAGCGCCTGCGGCGGGCGCATCAGCTTGAGCAAGCCGTGACCGGTGATATGGCTGAGGTAGGACACCGCCGTCCCGGAGTCGAGCAAGGCTTGGACCAAGGGCACATACATCACGCTCGGGTCGAGCAGGGCCTCGCCGAGAGTGCGCCCGCTGGGCAGCGCGGTCATGTAGCCACCGGGCAGGCGCTCGACGAGTAGGCGCGCCAGCGAGGCTCCGTTGGCGTGCAGCCCGCTGGAGGCGACCAGGACGATCTCATCGCCGGCTCGCAAGCGATCGCCGAGGATCGCGCGGCGCCCGGCCGGAACCGCTCCGACCGCGGCGCCCGCGAGCTCGACATCTGGCGCCGCCACGAGCCCCGCAAGGGAGGGCGACTCTCCGCCGCCCCATACGCAGCCGCCGTCCAGGCAGGCGCGCTGCCAGCCCTCCAGGAGCGCCGCTGAGCGCTCTGCGTCGGCATACCACTCCGAGGCGCCGGTAGCGAAGTAGGCGTTGACGACCAAGGGCAAGGCGCCCACGCAGCAAAGATCGTTGAGGATCGCGGCGACCGTGTCGTAGGCGACGTCGGCAAAGCGATTCATCCCGTGCTCCTCCAAGACCTGGCGCGCAACGATCGACTTGGTGCCGAGCCCCTCCATCACGAACGCGAAGCTACGCCCGTCGAGCTCAAACACGAATGCGGGCTCTCCGCGCGAGGCGTCGCAGGCGTTCCCCCCGCGTGCGCCCAGCAAGGAGGAGGTGGCCAAAGCCTTGGCCATCGCCATGCGCTTGCCGGCGTCGAGCGCGTCGTAGTCGACGCCCGCCGCCTTGTAGTTGGCCGATGGGTCGCTCATCGGCCATGATCCTATGCCCAACTGCCGAGGAGGCAACGCGATGGACTTCCAAGCAAGCGAGCGCTGCATCGAGTTTCAGGAGCGCCTGCAGGCGTTCATGGACGAGCACGTATACCCCGCTGAGCCGGTATACGAGCGCCAGCTGGCCGAGTCGGGCGACCCGCATCATCAGCCACAGGTGATGGAGGATTTGAAGGCGCTTGCGCGGGCCGACGGACTGTGGAACATGTTCCTGCCCGATGCCGAGCACGGCGCGGGCCTGTCGAACAGTGACTATGCCCCGCTCGCGGAGATCCTCGGGCGCAGCCACATCGCCTCGGAGACGTGCAACTGCTCAGCCCCGGACACGGGCAACATGGAGGTGCTCCACCAAT
This sequence comes from Solirubrobacteraceae bacterium, assembly GCA_035567355.1. Lineage (GTDB taxonomy): Bacteria > Actinomycetota > Thermoleophilia > Solirubrobacterales > Solirubrobacteraceae > Palsa-744. The sequence continues at coordinate 259 of DATMPT010000273.1, read as the reverse complement.
TCGCCACCGACGAGCAGAAGTCCCTCTGGCTTAACCCTCTACTAGAGGGAGAGATTCGTTCATGCTTTGCGATGACCGAGCCTGACGTAGCCTCGTCGGACGCCACCAATATCTCTCTGGAGATCGTGCGTGACGGGGAGCACTACGTGCTCAATGGGCGCAAGTGGTGGATTTCCGGAGCGCTGCATCCCCATTGCAAGATAATGATCGTGATGGGCAAGACGAGCCCAGACGGCCCTCGCCATCGCCAGCAGAGCCA
>DATMPT010000272.1:0-3540 GCA_035567355.1 Solirubrobacteraceae bacterium | reverse complement strand
TGGAGCGTGAGCGGGAAGTCGTCCTGCATCAACCCTTCAAGCATCGTCCCGCCCTCCGTTGTCGCTTTCCCCAACCGGTTACGGTGGTCAACGATTGCACAACCCGCCGCCCCACGCGCGCGCGTAGGGCACCCCAAAGGAGAACCGCCATGCACGCCACCCGGGCGGGCCTTTGCGCACTGCGCGGAGGGCAATCTGCCCGCCGCTCAAGAAACTAGGCGCGCTGCTGGGCGCGGCGGCCGGCCATCTCGCGATAGATCGCGCGGGTCCGCTGGGCGACGTCGGACCAGTCGAAGGAGAGCACGTGCTCGGATGCCTCGGCGACAAGGCGGTCGCGCAAGTCCTCGTCGACCAGCAAGCGTTCGATCATCACCCCGAGGTGCTCGGCATCGCCACCGTTGAAGCGCAGGCCGACACGCTCGCCGGCGGGAACGACCTCGCGCAGGCCGCCGGTATCGGCGACGATGCAGGGACAGCCGGAGGCCATCGCCTCGAGGGCGACCAGCCCGAACGGCTCGTACAGGGAGGGCACCACGCAGAGGTCCGCGATGCGGTAGAGCGAGTGCAGGGCGTCGTCGCCGATCCAGCCCAGGAAGACACCGTGCTCGGAGAGACCGAGGCGCTCGGCCTGGGCCTTGAGCTCGACCTCGTGGGTGCCCGAGCCGGCCACGAGAAAGCGCACGCCGGGGACCTTGGCGATCACCTCAGGTAGGGCGTCGAGCGCCAGCTGGAAGCCCTTCTCATAGACGAGCCGCCCGACGAGCAGCACCAGCTTCTCCCGCGGCTGGGCGAACTTGAGGCGCAGCGCGTCGAGGTCGTCAACCGGGCGCAGGTCGGCCGGGTCGATGCCGTTGGGGATCACGGTTATACGGCGCTCGTCGAGGTCGTAGATGTCGGCGGCGTGGCCGCGCATGTAGTGCGAGCAGGTGATGACCGAGTTGGCGCGATGGGCCATCCAGCGCTCGATCGCGTGGATGTCCGATTGTGGCGGTTTGTCTACCCAACCCTGGTGGCGACCGTGCTCGGTGGCGTGAATGGTGGTGACGTAGGGGACTTCCAAGATGTCCGAAAGCGCGGCTGAGGCGTGCGCGACCAGCCAGTCGTGACCGTGGACGAGGTCATAGGCGTGCTCGTCGGCGAGCGTGCGCCCGGCGGCGAGCATGTCGTCGTTCATCTGCTCTACCCATCCCAGGAAACGGTCGAGGTCCTGTGGGAAGCGCGGCTCGCACACGCGATGGACGGCGACGCCGCGCTGGTGTTCGCACGCAGGCGACTCCTCGCGCCCGCGCGTGAGCACCTCCACGGCGGTGCCCTGCGCGACCAGCTCCTCGGCCAGCTTGCGCACATGACGGGCGAGGCCACCCTCGATCACCGGGGGATACTCCCAAGAGAGGATCAGGACGCGGCCGGCCACCGCCTAGACCCTAGCTGTAGACGGGCTTCCATGACCTCGACGGCGGCGGGATTGGAGTCGATCAGGACGAAGCGGCGCTCGAGCTGGGCCGCGACCGCCCCCAGGGTGCCCGAGCCGGCGAAGAAGTCAAGGCACCAGTCGCCGGGGCGCGTGGAGGCGGACACCATGCGCCTGAGAATCCCCATCGGCTTCTGCGTGGGATAGCCGGTCTTCTCGGCGCCGGCGGTGGGCACAATCGTGTGCCACCAGACATCGGTGGGGAGCTTGCCGCGAGCGGCCTTCTCGGGCGTTACCAGGCCAGGGGCCATGTAGGGCTCACGGTCCACCTCGGCCGAATCGAAGTAGTAGGCGGAAGGATCGCGCACATAGACGAGGATCGTGTCGTGCTTGGAGGGCCAGCGTCGACGCGAGCGTGCGCCGTAGTCGTAGGCCCAGATCAGCTCGTTGAGAAAGCAGGCGCGCCCGAAGATCTCGTCGAGCAGGAGCTTGCAGTAATGGGCCTCGCGGTAGTCGATGTGGAAGTAGAGGGTGCCCTCGCGCGCGAGCAGCCGCCTGGCGTGCTCGAGGCGCGGCGCCAGGAAGGCGAGATAGTCCTCAAAGGCGTCGCGGTAAGAGCTCTCGGCCAGCAGGTGTGTGGCGTAGCGGCGTCCCTCAAAGCCGGTCCGGTCGCCACCCTCATCGGGGACCGTGCGCATCATCCTGCGCGTCTGCGAACGTCCAGTGTTGAAGGGTGGGTCGATGTAGATCAGCTGGAACGACTCGTCGGCAAAGCGCGGTAGGACGTCTAGACAGTCTCCGAGGACGATCTCGTCGGCCGATGGGTGGTGTGACTCGCTCACGCTTGGGCGAAGGCTACGGGTGGGGCCCGACGGTGGTATGGATGGCAGACAAGATCCGCCCTCTTGCCAAAGGCGCCTCGCAGCAGCTCGTCACGCCGGTCTGGTCACAACCACGCTGCGCGAGCCGGCTCAGCTCGAAAGCGAGCGCCCGCGGCGCGGAGCTGCTTGCTTGGCTCAGGCGCGGATGAGACGAGCTTGTGGTGACCCGCCTTGGGCGACCGTCTAGGGCGGTTTCTATCTGCTGGACAGGTATTCGACCCACTCGAGCTCGTGGGCGCACAGCGAGCGCCAGCGGCCGGCCGGTGCCGAGACGAGCGAAGGCTTGCCCGCCGGGCCGGCGGGTGTGAGGTAGACCCCCTCGAGCAGCGCGGCGCCGCCGTCGCCTGGGGCAAGACCGGCGCCCGGGCGCGTGATTGTGAGCGTGTGGGCTCCGGCGGACAGGCTCACGGGCAACGGCGAGAGCGTGTTGGCGACCAGGGAGTTGCCGCCGAGCTGTCCGCCGGGCGATCCGAGCGCGCGCCCGTCCACGGCCACGCGCAAGGCGCGCATGATGTCTCCTTGCAGCCACAACTCCCAGGCGCCGCCCTCGGGGACGCGAAATGAGAGCCGCAGCGTGCCTGGGCGGTGCATCAGAATCCCCTCCCTCACGCGCGCCCAGCCTGACAAACGCCGCAAGCGCGCGGCGGGGACCGGCACCATGACGAGTTGGGGCGCGATCGCGGCGAGGAGGCGTCTCGCGCGCGCGCGCAAGGCAAGCCGTTTGACGGCTTGCAGGCACCGCGACCGGGAGGAACCGGGCGGAGCCACTGCTGGCGCCAAGTCAGGTCGAGCCGAAGCGGCTGCGAATAGGACCGCGGTGGGCTGAGCCGCAACGGCGAGCCGTGCGAGCGCTGGCCGGACGCCTGGCCGGCGGCCCCACACTTGGTAGTAGACGCCTTGCCACAGCAAGCGATAGGCGGCGGGGGGGCGCACGGCGGTGGGATCGCGGCGCGTCACGATCAGGGGGTAGGCTGCCAAGCTCGCCGGGGCGATGCGCTCCAGCCGTACCGGCCGGCCGTGGCCGCCCGCGGCGCCGGCAAGCGCCGGCGGCGGGTAGACGAAGCCGGGACCGCCCACGTCCATGTCGCGCAGCTCATACAGCGCGTATTCGTCGAAGTCGGTGAACAGCGTAGGGCCGCGCCCCGCAAAGCGCCCCTCGATCCAGGCGAGTTCCTCATAGCGCGCCGTGGGAGCCAGGTTGGAGGCGTGGTACTGCAGCGCATCGGAGACGAGCACCCCGCCCAGGAG
>DATMPT010000271.1:0-2562 GCA_035567355.1 Solirubrobacteraceae bacterium | reverse complement strand
CGATGAGAAGCTCGGAGCGCTTGGGTTTCATGACCGCAGAACCCTATGGTCCCAGGGCATATCGTCCTCAAGTGAGCCCCGAATCGAATTCTCGGCACCTGCACGGTCAGACGCCTAGAGCGCGAGATGAAGCGGCTGGCTCGGCCAGGGATCAGCGACTAGGAATCCTGTGGCGTGGCTGCCCGGATACTGTGATGGCAGTTGGGTCTGGTCGGAACCGAAAACGCGTGTGGATCGCCCGCTGGCCGACGTTATTGCCGGCCACCGCGCGCGCTACCATCCACCACCGGGAACGGTTGGCCCTCCCAGTGGGAACACTCGCCGCGCGGGACGTACGCGGGGTTGGCGCGGTACACCGTGCACGTCGCCTCGCCTCGCGCTAGCAGGGCTTTCGCGAGGCCTCGAATGTATGCGATGTTGAACTCGCCGAAGCAAAGCTTCTCAAGCGCGTCTCGCTTGTTGTAGTCGACCATCGTCACGCCGCTTCTCGTTCGTCGCGTCAACGTGTTCTGCCAATACTCGGCTGGAGCCATTTGACCCACGAGCCAGTCGTCATCATGAACGGCGAGTGCCTCCGGCATGACCCGGTCAAAGTTGGCCCACCCTGCGTCAGTGAGCTGCTTGCCGTAGCACTGATCCCGGGGCCAGTTCGCAGAGATATTGGCCCACTCCCCTTGCCAAGCACCGACCATCTCGGTGCGGACATCCTCCTCGTCGAGATGGTAGTACTGGAAGCCCATACACGAATCCTAGTTGTAAGACCCGAGGAGATTGTTCAGCTCGCTGAGGCGAACCCCGGGCGGCTTGTGTTCGAGGGCGCCGTGTGGTCGCCGCCAGTTATAGAGCTCGAGCCAGCCCGACAGCGCCGCGGTGCGCTCGGCACTGTTGCGGTAGATCGCGCCGTAGGCCCAGCCGCCGAGCAGCGTGCGGATGAATCTCTCCGCCTTCCCATTGGTTTGCGGACGGTAGGGACGAGTGCGGATGTGCTTGATGCGCAGCGAGCGGCAGGCGATGGCGTGCATGTGCGAGCGATAGGGGTTGCCGTTGTCGGTCATGAGACGCTCGACGATCACGCCGTGAGCACCGTAGAAGGCCACCGCTCTGCGCAGGAAGGCGATCGCTGTGATCGCTCGTTCGTCGTCCAGGACCTCGACATAGGCGAGGCGCGTGGCGTCATCGACGCACACGTGCACGAACTCCCAGCCGGGCTTGTTCGTCGTGCTCTGATGGCGGTTGGCGCGACCAGTCACGCGCCAGCCTGGGCGTGCGATGCGCCCGAGCTTCTTGACATCGATGTGGATCAGCTCGCCCGGACGCGAGCGTTCGTAGCGAACGGCGGGCTCTAGGCCGAGCCGTCCGAGCCTGCCCATGCCAGTGCGCGTGAGGATTCCCGAGACCGTCGAGAGCGCCATGCCCAGGCACTCGGCAATCTCGGCGCCGGTCATGCGCAGGCGCCGCAGCGCCGCGATCACTTGGACGCGCTCATCGGGAATGCGAGAGGGAGAGGTTTTTGGTGTCGAGGGTCGATCGAGTAGACCCTGCTCGCCTTCGTTGCGAAATCGAGCCATCCACTTACTCGCTGTGCGCTCGCTGATGCCGGCCGCTCGAGCTGCGTCGCTCAATGACCAGCGCTGCCCGAGTACTCGATCAACGAGCAGCTCGCGGCCCTTCAGACTGAGTGCGGCGTTACGGTGCAATTTCATCCGGCGTCCTCCTTGGGTCTGGGTGGCTTCGACACCCCCAGCCTCCAAGGAGGCCCCGGATGAACAACGTCCTCAGGTTCTACACCTAGTCTGCTACAGACACGGTATCCGCAGCTCCGGGAATTCGACAACCAGACTCGACAACGCCCACGGGAGACAGGGGTCTTGAGGACAGGTGTGGTCCGGGCCTGGCCCGATACAGTCGGGCCTGGTCGCGCGCCACGAAGCCATGGTTGACGGTCCTCCACACCTCCATCCCACCCGTGATCAGTGTCCTCGCTGCTACGTTGCCAGCCCGCTTGGCTTCACGGACGGAGGGCGGCATTACTATCGCCAAGTCGTCCTGCCCCGCGCTCTCCTCTGTCGTCACACCGGTCGACCCATGGACCCTCACCAGCCCGGCGGAAATCGACGAAGCACGTGTCGCAGGAGAGCTGCACGCGATGATGCTCACGCTCGGGCGACGCAACGCGGATGCGATTCGGTCCAGTCCCCTTTTTGCGGCCGTGCTTGAGGGCCAAGAGCTAGATTCGGGCACGTCGCTGAGCTGGGGTACGCAGGGGCGCTCGGCAAGATCTGCGTCGGACTGCGCTCGGACTTCCGACGGTGCGGCGAGGACGGCGCGACGCTCAATTGGCAGGTCGAGGCTTTCTGATCGAGAGCGCCGCGGCGGCCCTCGATGGCCTCGATCCAGACGCGGCGGAGGCGGACGACGTGACCTACGCCGTCCACGACCTCCAGGACTTCTACCAAGCTGGCAGAACTAGCGACGCCCCACGCCCGCGCGCCTCGATCCACGCCGTACCAGAGACCCGCCGACGGGCCACTGATGCACCGCAGTGCGTTCGACGCTCGCCGC
>DATMPT010000270.1:0-5986 GCA_035567355.1 Solirubrobacteraceae bacterium | reverse complement strand
TGGCTCTGGACCTACAACCATCGACGACGACACCAAGCCATCGGGCGCCAGACACCAATCAACCGCCTGAACAACCTCCTCGGGTCTTACACCTAGGGAGCGGTGGTGCCGTGCGCAGAGTGCTGTGCGGGAGCGGGAATGTGCTTGCTCGGCGGCGTTGAGCCACTCACGCCGACGGTGGAGAGGAGTCCGGCCGCGCACATCACGCCGATCGTCAGCGCGCGCAGGCGCCGGGGGGTGAGCCAACCGAGGTGGTGAGTCTGAAGCCAGGTCCGCAGCCCGCTGGCCGCGGAGGCAGCCACCATCGCACATCCGACGCACATGACGTGAGCTTATAGCTTGCCGGTCACACACACGCCGGTGTGCAACGCGGCTAGGCACCCGTCCCGCTATACGTAACGTACACCTAACGTGGGTCTTGGATAGCCAAGCCTTCAAAGAACGCCGGATCGTTCTCAACGATCGCCGCTCCCACGTACGGTTGGGTCATTGGTCGTTCTTGTGCGTGTCGGTGTCGGTGATATCGGACGGTGTGACATCGCCCCGGTCGATGGCCTGTGAGAGGCGCTGTCTCGCGGCGAGGCTGCCCTCGTCAAGGGCACCGGAGCCAGCCGCGTAGGAGATCGCATCTCCGCCTCTGCCGCGCAGCACGAACGCACAACCGACCGCTATCAGCGCACCCGCCAGTGGTCCCACGACGTACACCCAGTAGCTCGTGAAGTCGCCGCTCACCAGGGCGGGACCGAATGAGCGCGCCGGGTTCATCGAGGTACCGCTTACGGGCGCCGACCACAGGCCCGCGAGTGCTATGTACCCGCCAACGCCCAGTGCAGCGATCGCGCCGACGTTCTGGGCGGCCGAGGCGGTCCCCAAGATGACGCTGACAAGCGTCGCGGTGAGGACTATCTCCATCAGCAGCGCCTGCCAGTTTGCATACCCAGGGCCGGGCAACGTGGCGCCGAGATGCTGAATGTTGCCGAACACCGCGTACAGGAATAGGCACGCCAGGGTGGCACCGACTAGCTGAACGATGATGTAGCCGGGGACACGCTTCCAGGGGAAGTCACCGCGCAGCGCAAACGCGAGCGAGACGGCGGGATTCAGGTGGGCGCCGGAGACCGCCCCCATGAACAGGATGATCCCCATGACCATGAGACCTGGTGCCACCACAGCCGCAGCCAGGCTGATCTGACCCTCGCCATGCAGAATCCCTCCGCCCGCGGCGACGAGTACCAACATGAACGTGCCCAGCAGCTCCGAGAAGAGCCTGCGCCACTCCAGGCGCTCGTCATCGAACTGAGCCCTCGAGCCGAACTCAAGCGCCAGCAAATGCCGAGTCCTCGGACCGAGAAGCCCAAGGCCAGGACCCTCACCGGAAGGAACATCCTCACTAGACATGCCAGCACCTCCGTGCACGGACAGACGCCCCAAACTCGCCGTATCCTTACCTATCCGTCGAGCGATACAAACGGGAGCCAGCCGCGAACACCTAACGGAAAACTACTGGTAGCTCCCATCGAACCCAAGGCGTTTGCGGTACCGCCCGTCGAGCAAAATAGTTTCTTTGCAGGTGATTCTGTGACGCGCCCGGCGTGATTCGAACACGCGACCTTCCGCTCCGGAGGCGGACGCTCTATCCACTGAGCTACGGGCGCAGGAGACTCCGGCTGGCGGTGCCTTCGCTCGCAGAGCTTACCGCCGAACAAAAGGATGAACGCTACCGTTGCGCCATGGACCTCTCGCTTTTCTTCGCCGGCACCGGCGGCTCGGTTCCGAGCCCTCGCCGTGGTCTTCCCGCGATCCTCGTGCGCAGAGGCGGGGACCGGCTGCTGTTCGACTGCGGGGAAGGGACCCAGCGCCAGCTGATGCGCTCGGTCGGTCTTGCCGATGTGGGGTGCGTGTTCATCACCCACTTCCACGCCGACCATTGGCTCGGCCTGCCGGGCATGCTCAAGTCATTTGCCCTGCGCGAACGCGACCAGCCCCTGGCTATCTACGGGCCGCGAGGATTGCGCCAGATGATGGACGAGACGCGCTTCATCTATGGCCGTCTCCCGTACGAGCTGCGCGTGGTCGAGCTCGAGCCAGCCGACGACGTTGAGTTCGACGGCTATGTCGTCGCGCCCATTCCCGTGAGCCACCGCACCAACGACGCCTACGGCTATGTGATCGTCGAGGACTCGCGCCCCGGCCATCTCGACCCCGATCTCGCCGAGCGGCTCGGGGTGACCCCGGGGCCGGATTTCGGCAGGCTCACGCGCGGGGAGACAGTCGCCGGGGTGAGACCGGAGCAGGTGATGGGTCCCACGCGCGAGGGTCGCAAGGTCGTGATCTCCGGCGACACTTCGCCCTGCGATGTGCTCGCGATCGCCGCTCACGAAGCCGACGTGCTCGTGCATGAGTCCACGTTCGCCGAGGATGACTCCGAGCGTGCGCGCCAGACCGGCCACTCGACTGCCCGCCAAGCCGCTCAGGTCGCGCGCGCCGCCAAGGTACGCCTGCTCGCGCTCACACACATCTCGGTGCGCTATGCGGGTGGGGACCTGCGCGAAGAGGCACGCTCGGTGTTCGCCGCGACTGAGGCCCCGCGCGACTTCGACACGATCGACGTGCCCTTTCCCGAGAAGGGCCCCGCACAGCTGATCCGCTGGCCGGACCGGCGCGAGCGCGCGGCGACCGGCACCGCAACCGAGCCCGCCGCCGAACCAGCGGTCACATCATGAATCCATTTTAGGAAGACAGGGCCGCATGCGGCCCTGTCCCGGACCGTACATGTACGGTCCGGCGGGCCGGTGCATGCACCGGCCCGAACAGCCTCATAGTCACATGTGCGCTGCCGGTGGGCTATCGCATTGCACAGAGCGGAACGGTTGCATAGTAGTCCGGACCGGATGGCTGACGCGGCGCAGCCGGCGCAACAGTCCTCTTCCGCGCTGCTTGATACAGTCGCCTTGTCCTTTAACCCGGTCCTGAGAGGCCACGAAGGAAACAAATGAATGACGGGAAGATCGTCCTCGCGGAGGACGAAGTGGGGCGGGCGCTGGTGCGCATCGCCCACGAGATAGCCGAGCGCAATGCGACCGCATCGGCGGTCGCTCTCGTAGGCATCCACCGTCGCGGCGCGATCCTTGCCCAGCGCCTGCAGGCGCTGCTCGCCGACCTGCTCCACGCCGAGATCCCCATCGGCGACTTGGACATCGGCTATTACCGCGACGACGTCGCCTCACGACCGCAGGCGCCCGTCGTACATGCTTCGCACATCGACTTCGACGTCGACAGGCGCACGATCGTGATCGTGGACGACGTGCTCTACACGGGTCGCACCGTGAAGGCAGCGATAGAGGCGCTGTTCGACTACGGGCGCCCCGAACGGGTGCAGTTGGCGGTGCTCGCCGACCGCGGCCACCGCGAGCTGCCGATCCGCCCGGACTACGTAGGCAAGAACCTGCCGACCTCGCGCGAGGAGCACGTGAGCGTGCGCGTCGCCGAGATCGACGGCGTGGACGAGGTCGCGATCGAGCGCGTCGCGGTGGGGATAGGCAAATGAGTGCGCAGCTCTCGGTCAGGCCTGCCGGGCACCTCGCGCATGCCGCCACCCCGCGCGCACGAATGTCTTCCCTTGCGTACGCCGCCGCCTCGCGCGCGCGCGAGTCCCCCCTTGGGGAGCTATACACAACCCCGGCGCTCCACCCATGAACCACCTGCTCTCGATCGAAGATCTCGACCGGGCGGCGATCGAGCGGATCGTCGAGCAGGCATCGCGCTTCGCCGAGGTGTCCGACCGCGAGATCAAGAAGGTACCCGCGCTGCGCGGCAGGATGGTCCTGAACCTCTTCTACGAGGCGTCCACGCGCACGCGCTCCTCCTTCGAGCTGGCCGCCAAGCGGCTGTCGGCGGACGTGGTCAACTTCGTCTCGAGCGGCTCGTCGGTCGAGAAGGGCGAGTCCCTGAAGGACACGGTACTCACGCTGAGCGCCCACAAGCCCGACGCGATCGTGATTCGCACGCCCTGGGCAGGGGCGGCCGAGCTGGTCTCGGGCTGGACGAACGCCGCGATCGTCAACGCCGGCGACGGCAAGCACGAGCACCCCACGCAGGCCCTCCTCGACGTCTATACCCTGCACCGCCGTCTCGGTTCGCTCGATGGCGCTTCGATCTGGATCGTCGGCGACGTGGCCCACTCGAGGGTCGCGCGCTCAGACATCCTCGCCTTCCAGCGCATGGGCGCCAAGGTGACGGTCGCCGGCCCCCCGACCTTGATTCCGCGCGGGATCCAGGCGCTCGGCTGCGACGTGCGCTTCACATTGGAGGAGCTTCCCTCGGCCGACGTGATCTACGCCTTGCGGATGCAGCACGAGCGCATGAACGACGCTTTGGTTCCCTCCTTGCGCGAGTACGCCTCCTGCTTTCAGATCGGCCCGCGACGGCTCTCCCCGCGTCAGTTGCTGATGCACCCGGGGCCGGTCAACCGCGGCGTGGAGCTCTCGGGCGAGGTGGTCGACTCGCCCCAGGCCTTGATCACCGCGCAGGTGGAGGCGGGTGTGGTCGTGCGCATGGCCGTCCTCTACGAGCTGCTCTCGGGCTCTCGCGCCTTTCGCCCCGTCCCCGAGCCACAATCGGCGTGATGGCGATCTCGCCACTCCTCCATACGGCACTCCCCGGTGCTGAGCTGTTGATCTCAGGCGCGCACGTGCTCGACCCGCGCACAGGCATCGACGAGCGCGCGGATCTGCTGGTGCGCGACGGCCAAATCGCCGAGCTGTCGAGCTCCGGTGAGCTGAGCGGTGAGGGCATGGAGGTGGTTCAAGGCCAGGGCAAGCACCTGCTGCCGGCGTTCGTGGACCCGCATGTACACCTGCGCAGCCCCGGCCAAGAGCACAAGGAGGACCTCGAAACCGGCACTCGCGCCGCCGCCGCCGGCGGCTTCTGTGCGGTGATAGCGATGCCAAACACCGACCCGGTGCTCGACTCGGCGCCACTGTTGCGCTCCTTGCGCGAGGCGGCCGCACGCGAGGCACGCGTGCCGGTCGGCTTCATGGCGGCGATCACGCGGAGCCTTGCGGGCGTCGAGCTGACCGAGATGGCCGAGCTGATCGGGGAGGGGGCGCTCGGCTTCACCGACGACGGGCGGCCTGTCGCGAGCGCGGGGGTGTTGCGCAAGGCGCTTCAATACCAGCGTCTGTGCGGTGGGGTGCTCACCCTGCACGAGGAGGACCCCTCGCTATCCCACGGCGGCGCCATGCACGAGGGTGCGGTCAGCGCGGCGCTCGGTATAGCCGGGATTCCGAGCGTGAGCGAGTCGACTATGGTCGCCCGCGACGCCGAGCTGGCGGGCTATGAGGACGGACGTGTCCATTTCCAGCACCTCAGTTGTGCCGCCTCGGTTCACGCCCTCGCTGCCGCCAAGGAGCGCGGCTTTCGAGTGAGCGCCGAGGTCACACCCCACCACCTGCTGCTGACCGAGGAGGATGTGCGCGGGATGAACACGCGCATGAAGATGAACCCGCCGCTTGCCGGCGAGACCGACCGGCTGGCCCTGGTCGACGCTTTGCGCGCGGGTACGATCGACTGCGTCGCAACCGACCACGCCCCGCACGCGCGCCACGAGAAGGAGGTTCCCTTCGAGCAGGCGCCGATGGGCACGACCGGCCTGGAGACCGCCTTCGCGGCGCTTCATACGGAGTTGGTGTTGCCCGGCACGCTTGGGCTCGGCCTCTTGGTGGAGCGTATGACTGCCGCTGCCGGCCTGTTCGGACTGCCAGCCCCCCAAATCGCCGTCGGCGAGCCGGCCAACCTCACGCTCGTGGACCTCTCCGCGGAGTGGGTCGCGGGCGAGAACGGCTGGGAGAGCCGCTCGGAGAACTGCTGCTTTGCCGGCCGGCGCCTGACCGGGCGCGTGCTCATGACGCTCGCGGCCGGCGGCATCGCCTACCGCGAGCGGGCCTTCTCGGTGGTCGCCGCATGACCCAGGGAGCGGCCGAGAGAG
>DATMPT010000269.1:0-3038 GCA_035567355.1 Solirubrobacteraceae bacterium | reverse complement strand
GAGGAGAGGTGCGGCTGCTTTGAGAACCGGCGGAGCTACCTTGCCGACGCTCTTCCCGGCTGTTTCGAGCACCGGAGCTGTCGTCGCGTCGACGGTTGTTGCGACGGTCTTGAGCGTGGGGGCGACCGTCTCGCGGACGGTCTGCGCGGTCGCGCCGAGCTTTGGCGTCGCTACCGCCGGAGTTGCTACCGCGCCTGTGCTACGCGTGACGGCACCGGACGCGGGTGCTGTGACTGTGCGTGCCTCCTTGGAGGCGACTTCGGTCACAGGCGTCGTGGTCTGCTCGACGGTCTGCGCGACGGCTTTTGTCACGGGCGCCGCCGCCGACTGGATCGCAGAGTTGGTGGACCGCACAGCGCCGCCAGCCGCCGGTGTGGCTTCGACCGGAAGGACCGAGCCGGCGCTCGCGTGAGCTGGCCCGCTCAGAACCAGGAGATTGAGCAGCAGGGTGAGAAAAGCACCCAAGCAAGCGCTCTTGGGAGAGAAGCCCTGATGTGAGCCTCGCGAGCGTCGATCTCTACGTCGGCGTTGCCGCATTCTTGGGAGGTTTGGATGCCATGGGGAAGGTTTGAGTAGTTTTCTACCCTCCCGCACGGATGGCCACACCCCCAAAGATGGTGTTGGATGGCATAAATTGTTCGCAAATTGCGAGTTTTTCCAGAGGAACGGCTAGTTTCTTGCCGGATCTCGGAGCAGAGCGATCGACCGTGTGTGGGCACGTCCGGCTGACTCCGGCGCCTCGTCTTTAGCTCTACCATCAGAAAGATGGCTCAATCGGCCGCGCATTTGTTGACATCTAGAGCGCCCAACTAGGCTTGGTATGCGTGTGTCCAGGGCACGGGGCGCCTCTGGCCACGCTCGCCGCGTCGCGGTAGCCGCGATCGTGGCATTGTCGCTTGGTCTCTTGACGCTCATCGTTGGGCAAGGGCTGAGCACGATCGGCGTCGTCCGGGCCGTCGAGGAGATCGTGCTCGGCGGGGTGGTCGTCGCGCTGCTGGCAGGCGGCGTCGCGTTCGTGGCGGTGCACCTCGCCGGCTGGCGCGGGCCCGGTGGGGAGTTTCAATCTGAGGATGACTTCGAAGAGCTCGTGCGCCACTCCGAGGAGCTGGCCCGCGAAGGGCTCGTCGTCGACCCCGACGAAGCGGAGTTCATGGCGCTCGACCCGCTCAACGACGAGGACTTCGAAGAGCTAGTGCGCGACGCGCTCGACGACCTGCCCGACCTCTTGCGCAACGCGCTCGCCCACGTCGCGGTCGTGATCTCCGATGGGGGCCGTGCGCGCGGCGCCTACGGGCTCTACCAGGGTGCCACGGTGGCGCGCGACACTGCCCACGATCGCATCGTGATATTCCGCGACACAATCAGGCGCGACTTCGGACACGATCCGGACCTTTTGCGCGAGCAGGTCACCAGGACGGTGCGACACGAGCTCGCCCACCACGTGGGCTTCGACGAGCTTGGCGTCTCGCGCCTGGACCTCTGATCTGAGGTCCGACACCCCGCTGCGGCGTCCTCAGTCGCTCGTGTGCGAACTTCGCTCCTTGCGTCCTTGCATCGCTTGGTCCAAGAACCTCAGATGGCCTTGTGTCGTTTAGGATTACGGCTCTCGCGCCGCGCACACTCGAGACTCTGCCGGCCAAAGACCAACCAAGGAGAGAGCCCCACATGCCTGAAGCCGTGATCGTCGACGCCATCCGGACGCCCATCGGGCGGGCCGTGAAGGGGTCGCTCAAGTCAGTGCGAGCCGATGACCTCGCCGCGATCCCGCTGAAGGCGATCGTGGAGCGCAACCCGCAGGTGGAGCAGACCTCGATCGGCGATGTGATGATGGGCTGCGGCTACGGGGAGGGCGAGCAGGGATACAACATCGGGCGCATCGCCAGCCTGATCGCCGGGATCGACCATCGCGTGCCCGGCACCACCGTCAACCGCTTCTGCGCATCCTCCTTGCAGACGATCAGGATGGCCTTCCACGCGATCAAAGCCGGCGAGGGCGACACCTACATCTCCGCCGGGGTGGAGGCCGTCTCCAGGGCCGGCCGGGGCAGCGCCCAGTTCGAGTTCCACCCGCTCGTGGACGGCTCAGAAGGCTCGCTCTACAACGTGTACATCCCGATGGGCATGACCGCCGAGAACGTGGCCGATGAACGCAAGGTGAGCAGGGAGGCCCAGGACGAGTGGGCGCTCATCTCCCAGACCCGCGCGGTGGCCGCGCAGGAGTCGGGCCACTTCGACAAGGAAATCATCCCTGTGACCGTGCCCGCCCACAAAGACGTGGACAAGGAGGGCAACGAGATCGACGTGCCCGAGACGGTCCTCACCAAGGACGACGGCCCGCGTCCTGGGACGACGATCGAGAAGCTCGCCGCGTTGAAGCCCGTGTTCAAGCCCGACGGGACCGTCACGGCGGGTAACGCATGTCCGCTCAACGACGGAGCCGCCGCCGTGCTCGTGATGTCCGAAGAGAAGGCGAGCGCTCTTGGCCTCGAGCCAAAGGCGCGCATCGTCGCCTCTACCGTAGCCGCGATTCGTCCTGAGGTAATGGGCCTTGGCCCGATCCCCGCGATCAAGCAGCTCCTGGAGAACACGGGCATGAAGATCGAGGACATCGACGTGGTCGAGATCAACGAGGCGTTTGCCGCCCAGATCGTGCCCTGCATGGCCGAGCTCGGAATCGCCGAGGAGCAGCTCAACCCGTTCGGTGGTGCGATTGCCCTCGGCCATCCCTTCGGGATGACCGGCGCGCGCATCATGACGACCCTGCTCAACAACCTGGAGACGAAGGGCGGCAAGTACGGGATCGAGTCGATGTGCGTCGCCGGCGGCATGGGCATGGCGATGCTGGTGGAACGGCTGTCCTAAAGCGGGAGATCGCCGGGCGGGACCGCTCGCGGGGGCGGCCCGCCAAGGCGTGGATCCGGTCGCACGGGCTCGCGTCGTGGGTCACGCGTCCCGGCCGGCCGCCCCAGCTCGGAACGCGCGTGGCCGGTTTGCTCAGCGCGGGGGCATCCGTAGCGCGCCGTCGAGACGGATGACCT
>DATMPT010000268.1:0-5449 GCA_035567355.1 Solirubrobacteraceae bacterium | reverse complement strand
ATCTCAAAACGAGACGGCACCTCCATACCCCCAAATCCTCGACGACACCGCCGACAGATTCCAGGTCAAACCAAACAACCCTTCATTTTGAAAGACCTTCTAAATGGGCGGCACTGCCCTATCCCGTGCCGCTTGACGCAGCGGTCTCGCGGCGGATGCGGCGCAATCCTCGCCGGGACACGCGCCCAGAGCTCGCGGTGCGCAGGCTGCTGCATGCACGCGACTTGCGTTTTCTGGTCGACCGTGCATACGCCTCGACGAACTCACCGTCCGCCCCGATGTAGCCTTTCCCCGCTGGCAGGTCGCTGTCTTATCGATGGCTGCTTCTGGCATAGCTGCCCGCAGCACGGCAACATCCCGCAACGCAATGTTGACTACTGGGTCCCCAAGTTGCAGCGCAACATCGCGCGGGATCAACGAATCGATATCGAACTCAGCCGCGTGTAATGGCGCGTCATCCGTGCATGGGAGCACGAGCCACCGGAACGGACAACGCGAAGTACCACCCGCCTGAGCCGTGGATCACTAAAGCAACAGCTCGCTGCCCACTTGGCCATCACACGCCGCTGGATCGAGCTTCAGCAGCGTCGCGGCCTCCCGTACCTGCGCATAGGCGGGGTCAATCGCTACCGAGTCTCGGAGGTCGAGGCATGGCTGCGAGAGCGCTACAACTCGCCCGCCGAGGGCGACTGACGCCCTATGCCCAGATCGCGACCATTTTGCGGCGTCGCAGGCTTCGCCGCTGTTCCTCCAAAGCTAGCTCACCACGCTCGCGCCACCACCCACACGAGCACTTGACACGACAGAAGTTCGATCACTAGGGTCGTGCCATGTTCTCTCATTCTTCTTCAGCCGCAAGCGTCGAGCGCCGCCCGCAACGCGGCACGCTGAGCGAGCCGGTGCCGTGCGCTGCTGGCGCTGATGGCGCTCACGGCGATCGGCTACGACGTGGCGGCAGGACCAAGTGTCAGCGACGGCGACTACTTCAGCTATTTCACCGTCCTCAGCAACCTCTTGGCGGCGGCGATACTCCTGCACGGAGCGCTCCGCCCTGCACACACACGCTCTCGCACAGTCGAGTTGCTCAGAGGCTCCGCGGTCGTCTACATACTGACGACAGGGATCGTGTACCTGTTGCTGCTCTCTGGGCACGCTCCGGCATACCCGTGGGTGAACGCGATCCTTCATTACCTGATGCCTGTAGCAGTGACGCTCGACTGGCTGTCCGACCCGCCTAGCGTGCGCCTCGACCCCGCGCGGACGCTCGTACTGTGGATCGCCTTCCCGCTTCTGTACGTGCTCTATACGCTGGCGCGCGGCGCGATCGTGGACTGGTACCCCTACCTCTTCGTGAATCCACACCGCAGCGGCGGCTACCTGCTCGTCGCGGGGGACTGCCTAGCGGTCGGAGTCGGCATCGCGGTGCTCATCGCCGCGACAACTTGGGCAGGCAACCGTCGCCACGACACGCTTTCCAGCAGCGTCTGAGCACTGGCACGTAGCCACAGCACGCGTTCGTGGAAGCGATATCGGCGCTTGGTCTCCGCACCCATGCCGTGGGTCTCGTGCACGGTCGCGCGCCGTGATCGGCGCGTTCAGGCGGCTCGGTCTACGTACTCGCGTAGAGCTGTACGGGCGATCTCACTGACGGAGCGGTGCTCCTTGTGCGCGCGTGCTTGGAGGGCCTTGGCGAGATCGGGGTCGACGCGAACCTGCACACGCGGCGAAGCGCCCTTTGTGCCGAGGGACGGCCGTCCGACCGTAACTCTGATCGCCTTGTCCAGGTCGTAGCCGCGCTCGGCCTCGTCGGCCAGCGCCTCGATGTCCTCGTCGGTGAGAACATCACCACTAGCCGTCGTGAACTTGGTCATCTCCGGTCCTCGTAACGCTTTCGGTACTTGTCGCGCAGCTCCATCGCATGGATCACCATCAGCTCGTCGTGCTTGCCCGGGACCGCCATGACCTCCAGCGCATGTCCATGATTGTCGTCTCCGGGATAGACGACGCGCGTCGAGCGTGCGCGAGCCCCCGCCGTGCCTGGCGGCGGCTCGTCGAAGCGGACTCGATAATTGGCGATGACATGGCGGATGCGGTCCTTTGAGATGCGGTGACGGGTCGCAGATCGCGCGAACCGCACGTTGGGACCATCCAGTTTAGCAATTGTGTCAGACATAATCAAAGATCGAGAACTTCAGAACAAGCTCTCCTGTGATGGCGTACGCGGGGCACGGGGAGATGATCCCGATCGGTTGGGACGATTCTCGGCGCGTGTTGCGTATGCGCCAACGATCCGGTCGAGCGCGCGTCCCTTGTCGCGGTGGCCGTAGAGGCGGCGGACAAGGTTGCCTCCGTCCTGGTGGCCGAGGGCGATTGCTACGTCCTCAGAGGACATCTCCAGCTCGTTGACCATGTACCAGCCCGCGAAGTGGCGAGTGGCCAGGTAGAGGCTTCCCTCCCACCCTGCGGCAGAAGCTACGAACAGTCACGTTCCCCGCACAGACGGTCCCCAACCGCTCGCGGGTCTTCTCGCGCGCCCGCTTTGCCTCGGTCTTGGTCGCAAACGTGCCAGGACCGCCTACGACCTTGAGACGCTGAGGTTCTTCCCGCTCGCGGGATCGTAGACTAGATGCACGCCCAGCAATCGCTGTGCGAAAGCTGTCGAGCGAGATGACGTCAGTGAGGCCCGTACATGATCACGCCGACGCCCGCGAGGCAGATCATGACGCCCGCCAAGTCGTAGTGGTCCGGCTGGAAGCCATCGAATGCGACGCCCCACAACAGTGAGCCGACAACGAACACGCCGCCGTAGGCCGCGAGGACCCGTCCGAATTCGTTGCTTGGCTGCTGGGCAGCAATCAGACCGTACAGAACGAGGGCGAACGCACCGGCGACAACCGCGAGCGGTCCCTTGCCCTCACGCAGTCCAACCCAAATCAGATAGGCACCTGCGATCTCAGCCAGCGCAGCGGCGGCGAACAGCGCTATCGAGCGCCCGGTCATCGTTGTGCGAGCACGCGAGTTACCCTCAGCGTTCAGCAACAGGGTGTCGCGGTCGAACCGGGCGGGTCTACCCACCTGTCGATGCGCTGCCAGAGCTCGCAACTGGTCCCTACCGGGCGACCCAGCATGACGCTTGGGATTGCCCCCAACTCGGGGCACCCCTGGTAGCCGGTCACACCTGCTACCAGATGGGAGATCCCGAACCATGTCGGAACAAGCGACGCCGGCCACAGCGCGATAGCTCCAGGCAACCGGCGCGTGCCCAACGCACCAGCAAAGACGAGGAACACAAGCCCAGCCATCGCGCGGGAACGTCGAGCGGCACGAGCCATCGGAGCCTGCGACTCCACTACGCCGCCGTCCTCCGAGCAACATCCGCCGCTAAGCAGCCCACCCTCAGTTGAGGGGCGCGCGCCCGCGCATCCGCCATGGACAACGCAGCTTGCACCATCGAGGCCCGTCTCGGCAGGATTAGGTGGCGTTTCGGACATGTGCATTCCCTTCGTCGTTGTGGTCACGGTAAGATCTACAACTTCAAGTGGACTTTAAGTCAATGGCGACACTCAACAGCGACCTGACAATCGGAGAAGTCGCCCGTCAGGCCGGAGTGCCGGCCTCGACGCTTCGCTACTGGGAGAGCGCGGGGCTGTTGGCGGCGCCAGGGCGTGTCGGCGGTAAGCGCCGCTACGGCCCGCAGGCCCTCCGACAGATATCGCTGATCGTCTTGATCAAGCGCGTCGGATTCACGTTGGCCGAGACACGCATCGTTCTCTCCGGCCTCTCCGACAGGACACCACCACCTGAAATCTGGCGCAAGCTGGCCGAACGCAAGCTACCCGAGATCAAGCAGACGCTTGCTGAGGCCAGAGCCATGAAGAAGATCCTCGAAGAGGGCCTTCGCTGCGACTGCCTGACACTCGATGACTGCCTACGTCAAGGCGAGTCATGGACCGCAGCGCACAGGCGCGTACCGACCTCGGCACAGAAGTAACCAAGACCTCAAGCAGTTTGACAAAACAATCGGGGCGAACGGTTAGAAACCGCATAAACACAGGGGATTCCTGCCCCCTGCGGCGGATTTGCGGCGGCCATACCGCGCCCATGCCAGGGGGCGCGACCGCCCACCCGGCGTATGCCATGTTGAATGACTGTACATTATATTTACCCACTTCCAAGGGTAGCCATCCGCCGCGTTTGGGGCTCGCTGTGGCCCTAGCGTGCCCTTAGAAAACGGGCCTAATCAAGCGAAATAGGCCCGTTTCTATCGGGATCATTAGGTTCGGCTTGCAGGGCGATGGGTGGGTTTGGGGCACTGGGGCCGTATGGCCGGCCTGTCGCCGTGCGGGCTGGCCCACAGCCCGCACGGCAAACTTCGGCATGGACGTGATCTTTCTCGACGGCAGAGCTAGACGCAACGCCGTTTACTTAAGGTCGGCGCCAGCTTCCGCTCCTGGTAGGAGCAGCCAACCACGGTCATATCCAGGCTCTCGCAGCTCGTCCGATGTGTGCGTGGCGTCGCCGCCGCGGACAGTGCCGCATTCCGCTGGAGGAGCGGAAGCGTCGCGAGCGAGAGCCACGACGGGAGCGATCTGCATCGGCGCGACGCGCGGGCTCGGGATGGGTCGGCGGGCTGCCGTACGAGTACGCGCGCGTAGCATGACGATCGGTTTATGCGCCCTACAAGGTGATGTCGGCCACCACAACAGGTTCCGGTGCAGCGGGGCGAGGGCCCTGTTCATGCCATCTGTGGACAGCCAGGGACGAGCTTGGCCTGGCTAGACATACGTTGAGTTGCCCATGACCGACTAAGCCTTATGAAACGAACTGTCGATCTTGAGTAAGGTCGAAAAGACCGGGGGCCACCCCCTTCTATCGCGGTGCTTGACGCCGCAGTGAGGAGACGCCCATGAACGGTGGCGTCCCACAGAAGTACGAGTCGCCTCTGAGCGACTTCCTCGCAGCAAGCCGTCGGTCCGCCCGTCCGGCCGACCGCAAGATGTTTCGAGTAGGACTCCTGCTGCTCGGGTTGCTCTCTACCCTCCTCTTCGCGAGCAGCGCCCTGGGCGCCACCGCAACTGTGGGCTTGGGATCGGCTGCCAGCTTCTCGGTGTTGGGCGGCTCGACGGTCACGAATACCGGTCCTACGACGATGTTCGGCGATCTGGGTTTGAGCCCCGGTTCATCGGTGACCGGCGCTCCGCACGTACTCGGGCAGACGCACGTCGATGACGCGGTTGCGATCGGAGCCAAGAACGCTCTGACGACCGCCTACAACGACGCTGCAGGCCGTCCGGGCAACGGCTCGGCGGGGACCGACCTCGCCGGTCAAACCTTCTTGCCGGGTGTTCGCACCGCCGGCAACTCGTTGCTGCTCTCCTCAGGGAGCGTCACTCTCAACGCTCAGGGTGACCCCAACGCCGTGTTCATCTTCCAGATTGGCTCCACCCTG
>DATMPT010000267.1:0-4458 GCA_035567355.1 Solirubrobacteraceae bacterium | reverse complement strand
AGGGCGACGAATGCAAGGTCCTCCACGAAGCCCGACTGGGCGCGAAAGCTAACCCACTCAAAGCCGCCGTCTCCGACTATGAAGCCCGCGACCACAAACAGGGCCGCAAGCGAGAGGAAGGAGCGCTGGGCCAGCCCCGAGGCAAGTGCCCCGACGATCAACAGCACGCCGAGGAAGGCCGCGGTCGCCTGGAAGCTCGGCACGCTAGGACGCGTCCCCATCGCCACGCGCCGTCCCATATGGGTGAGTCTGTGCGCCGCCTACGCGTTCGAAGCCGATCATCGGGGGTATATTGGACATCATCGACAAAGCTTTCAGTGGAGGCGGTGGCTCAATGGCGGCAAAAGACAGGATCGGCAAGGCAAGCGAAGCTGTGCGAAGCAGCGACTACATCAAACGTCTCATCGAAGATGAGCAGCTGCGGGCTAACCTGCTCGCGGCGTATGGCTCCGCGCGCAGCGCCTACGGGCGTGTGAGCAACGGCAAGCCGGCGGGCAAGGCGCTCTTGGAGGATCGCAAGCTGCAAAAAGAGCTGGCCGAAGCGGCCAGCGCGCTCAGGGATGCCTCGTTTGCGATCCGCGAACCGGCGCCCAAGCCCAAACGCAAAGGCGGCCTTGGGCGCACCGTCTTGCTCCTCGTCGTAGGCGCCACCCTGGCCTTGGCCCTGAGCGAGGACCTGCGCTCGAAGGTGCTCGACCTACTGTTCGGCGCCGAGGAGGAATTCGACTACAGCTCCACCACGATGCCCACCCAGGAGGCACCGGCCGCGGGCGCCCCGGCCGCGTGAGCGGAGCGCTCTGCCGGCTGCCGCCTATGAGTCCAGCCACCGCCCGACCCTCGCTTCCCCACGCATGACCCCAGCCGCGACCGCCAACGTGCAGCGGGCCCTCACAGGGAGCGAGGGTGCCGCGCGCTCGCTCTCGAGCGAGAAGGCCCAGCGCATCGTCGAGGCGATGCGCCACAGCGTCGCCCGGCGCGGTGTGGCGGGCTCGACCTTCGATCACGTCTCGCGCGAGGCCGGCGTCTCGCGCGGACTGCTCCACTACTACTTCGGCACCAAGGAGCAGCTGCTCGTCGAGGCCGCCCGGCGCGACTGCGACCAGCGCATCGAAGTGCTCGAGCGCCGGCTCGCGGGCGCCCAGACGGCCGACGACTTCGTGGCCCTCTTGGCCCAAAACCTGCAGGAGACGATCCACGAGGACCCCGACTTCGTCACGCTCTTGTTCGAGCTGTTCACGCTCTCTCGCCGCAACGCCGACATCGCGGTCGAGTACGCGCGCCTTGTCAGCCTCACGCGCGAGCGCCTCGCGAGCGTCCTGGCCGCCGCCCAGCGGGAGGGAGTCCTGCGCCTGCACGCCGACCCTGACGCGGTCGCCGACATCCTCTTCTCGCTCGGCGACGGCTTCGCCCTGCGCATGATCGCCGAGCCCGAGCGCGACTTCACCGCCTCGATCCAAGCGGGCATCGACTGCGCCCGTTCGCTGCTGGCCGACTGACGCCCAGTCGCGCCTGTGCCCTTGGGTGCTCTTATAATCGACGCCCATGCCCATCTACGAGTACAGGCGGCCTGACGGCAGCACCTTCGAAGTGCAACAGGCATTCAGCGACGATCCCTTGACCGAGGACCCCCACTCCGGGGTGCCGGTCGAACGCGTCCTGCACGCCCCCGCGGTCCATTTCAAGGGCAAAGGCTTCTACAACACCGACTACGGCACTCGCAAGCGCCAGCGCGAGAACGCGGCCTCCGCGGACGGTTCCTCTGGCTCGGGCGACTCCTCCTCCAGCGACAGCTCCTCCCGGTCCTCGAAAGACGACTCGCCCGCCAAGGGTGAGACCAAGAAGAGCGAGTCGAGCCCTCATGGCGAGGGGCATGGCAAGCCGGAGAAGAAGGCAGAGACAAAGCCGGTGGCGGCCGCGAAGTAAACGGCGGGCCGGCCTGCCAGCTCAGCGGGGTGGCGGCCGCAAGTAACTCCCACAGTGGCCTGACTCGCGTGTATGCGCGGGCGGGTGGCGGTGGCGAAATCACTCCGTTGTGGACTGACTCGCGCGTGTGCGCGGGGGTGGCGGTGGTGTTGATCCCTCCGGCCTGCCTTGCGTGTGCGCGGGTGTGGCGGCGGTGTTCCTTCCGGCCTGACTCGCGCGCGTGCGCGAGGGGCGGCGGTATTGTTCGCTTCGGCCTGACTCGCGCGCGTGCGCGAAGGGGGCGCGAGGTGGCTCAGCCCGCGAGGAAGCGGGCGGCGGCGGCGCCGCGCTCGCTTTCTGAGACGCTCAGGCCGACCTCCCCGTCGGGCAGCGTGACGGCGCCCGAGGGCTTGAGCACGTGGGTCGGTGGCGTGCCGCCGATCGCAAGCGCCCCGAACAGCCCGAGCAGGGTGGTGCCGCTCATGTCGGAGACGATCGCCGGCGGGGCGTTCCAGGCGATCAAGGGCATCCGTACGAAGCTGGAGAAGGACGCCAGGCGCGACTTCATGTCGTTGAACAGCGCCTGCTGGTGTTCCTCGCGCTGGATGTCGGTCTGGTTGGGCGCGCACAGGTTCTCGCGCGTGCGGGCCAAGGCCAGGGCCTGCTTGCCGTTCAGGCGGTGCGTGCCCTTGGGTAGGCGCAGGGTGAAGCCGCCGTTGCGAAAGCCTCCGTCTAGGTTGGCGACGATGCAGCCACCCGTGTAGTCGACGCCGCCCATCGCATCGATCAACTGAGGGAAGTTTTCGAAATTGACTTCCACCAAGTGGTTGATCGGGATGCGCAGCAACTCTTCGACGACCCTGATCGAGAGGGCCGGCCCGCCGAAGGCGTAGGCGGCGTTGATCTTCTGCAATCCGTGCCCCGGGATTTCGACGACCGTGTCGCGCGGGATAGACAGCCGTGCCGAGTGCCCGCCGCCGGTCCTGATCAGCATGATCGTGTCCGAGCGGCTCGGGCCCGAGGTGTTGGCGCCCGGTTCCTTGCTGCCCTTGGGCCGGCGGTCGGAGCCGAGCACAAGGATGTTGTTGGGCGAGGTCAGGGGATACCCGGTCGGCTTGAGCGCCCGGGCCACGTCGGAGGGGGGAGGCATGCGCTCGAAGTGGGCGCTGATCAGGAACAGCACGAATGAGAGCGCCAGCCAGGTGAGGACCAGGCCAAGCAGGTAGAGCAGGAGGCGCTTGGGTCTGGTGTGCTTGCGCCAGTCGCGCCCGCCGGTGGCGCCCGCCCCGGGTCCCTCACCTGGCCTGCGTGGCCGGCGCGGATAGCGCAGTCCCACCTCCTGCTCGCCTGCCTCGCCATGATGGCGCCCGGGAAGACGGCGACCGGCGCGATAGCGGGTGTACTGGGGCGTGTGGTCGGGGTCGCGCGGCACGGGGCACCTATATTTGCCGCATGAGCACCCGGGAGGAGGCAGTTGCAACGGATCTGCCGCGCCCTCGGCGGGGGCGGCTGGTCGTGTGCCCGACGCCGATCGGCAACCTCGGGGACGTGACCCTGCGCGTGCTCGACACCCTGCGCGAAGCAGACGTAATCGCCTGCGAGGACACGCGCCGCACGCGCGTGCTGCTCGACCGCTACACCCTGAAGGGGCCCTCTGGGGCGCATCCAGAACGCCACCAGCACCCTGAAAGGCACACCGGAGAGGGCGCGGGCAGGCAGGCAGGCGAGAGGTCGCTCGTCAGCTACCACGAGCACAACGAACCCGCGCGCGCCAGAGAGCTGGTGAGACACATCCAAGAAGGGGAGGTCATCGCTCTCGTGTCCGACGCGGGTATGCCGCTGGTATCGGATCCCGGATGGGCTCTGTTGCAAGAGTGCCTCCTCGCGGATGTGCCGGTGGAAGTGCTGCCGGGGCCCTCCAGCGTGCTCACGGCGCTCGTCGCCTCGGGCCTGCCGGCCGAGCGCTGGAGCTTTGTCGGCTTTCTGCCGCGCAAGCGGAGCGAGCTGGAGCGGGTCTTGGGAGGGAGTAGAGAGACGCTTGTTGCGTTCGAGTCGCCCGGACGGCTTGCCGCGACGCTCGGTGTCCTGGCCGCGCTCGACCGCAAGCGCCCTGTGGCGGTCTGCCGCGAGTTGACCAAGCTGCACGAAGAAGTCCGCCGCGGGAGCGCGGCCGAGCTGGCTGCCCATTACGCCGAGAGCCCCCCGCGTGGGGAGATCGTGCTTGTTGCGGGGTCCGCGCAAGGAAGTGCAGATCGCGAGGAGGCGCTTGCCGCACTGCGCGCACTCGTTGACGCGGGTGCGCGCGCAAGGCCGGCGGCGACCGTCGTGGCCAAGCTCACCGGAGTGGGCGCGAACGACCTCTACGGTGCCCTGGTCGCGCCGGACTGAAAGCGCGAGCTTGGCGACCGCGCCGTTCTTCGTCGCGGTCCGCCAGTAGCCTGAAGATCGTGTCGTTCTATGTAACCACCCCGATCTACTATGTAAATGCGGCTCCCCACTTGGGGCACGCCTATACGACAATCGCGGCCGACGTCCTCGCGCGCCACCACCGCCAGC
>DATMPT010000266.1:0-7578 GCA_035567355.1 Solirubrobacteraceae bacterium | reverse complement strand
TGCGGAGCGGCGATCCGCGGAGGAGCGGACCACGCCGCCCTTGCCGACGCGCTCGCGGCCGACCTCGAACTGGGGCTTGACGAGCGCGAGCGCATCGAAGCGGGGCGCAAGGCAGCCGAGTACCGCCGGAAGGAGCTTGCGCAGCGAGATGAAGGACACATCTAGCACCGCAAGATCGGGGGCATAGGGCAACATCTCTCCAGCAAGCGAACGAGCGTTCGTGCGCTCCAACAGAGTCACGCGCGGATCACGTCGCAGGTTGTAGTCGAAGTCGCCATAGCCAACGTCGACCGCAACCACTTCGCTCGCGCCATGCGCAAGCAGACAATCGGTAAAGCCGCCAGTGGAAGCACCCACGTCCAGGGCCCGACGTCCGCCGACCGCGAGCTCAAACGCATCCAAGGCATTGGCCAGCTTGATGCCGCCGCGCGAGACATAAGGCATACGCTCGCGCACGCTCAGCTTGGCATCCAACGGCACCATCTCCCCCGGCTTGGCCGCACGACGGCCGTCGCGGCCGACCGTCACCTCGCCCGCCATCACCGACGCCGCGGCGCGCGTGCGCGAGGGGAACAGACCACGCTCGGCCAAGAGCGTGTCCAAGCGTTGCTTACCCATAGGGGAACGGTATCCGTTGGGGCGCCGGCGGGCCAGGTCTGGCGAGAAGTTCGAGCAATCTAAAGAATTCGGCGCTACTGTGATCGACATCACACAAACGTGTGTTCCCCTGGTGCATCATTCTTCTTGACCCGAAGTACAGCAGCATCCCTCCTCCCCTCGAAACGGCCCGCCTCCCCAGCGGGTCGTTTCATTTAAGGAGTTCCGATCGGAGCTGAGCGACGATCGGCGATCGCGGCGCGGATGCGCTCGGCGATGCGCTCGCCGGTGAACCCGATCTCCTTGTGCAACAGCGCGGGCTTGCCATGCGTCACATACCGGTCGGGCAAGCCCACGCGCAGAATGCGCGGGGGCGCTGTGCCGGCCTCGTTCAGGGTCTCCCACACGGCCGAGCCAAAGCCACCCGCCAGGACTCCCTCCTCGACCGTCACCAGCAGGTCGTGCTCGGCCGCCAGCTGAGCCATCAAGCCCGCGTCGAGCGGCTTGGCAAAGCGCGCGTCCACGACGGTCACGGCGATCTCCTCGCCACCGAGCAAGCCGGCCGCCTCGATCGCCTTGCCGACACCCGATCCATAGCCGATCAAGGCCACGCGCCGGCCGACAGGCCCGGCGGCGCCGGGTTGGGGAGCGATCAAGATCTCACCCGTGCCGATTCCAATTGCGCGCGGCTCATCCGGCAGCGCCACGCCGATGCCCTCACCGCGCGGATAGCGCAGGGCAATCGGCCCGTCGTCGTAGCGGAGCGCCGTATGCAACATGTGCACAAGCATCGCCTCGTCGCGCGGTGCCATCAACACGATGTTCGGCAAGCACCTCAGGTAGACGATGTCGAACGCACCGTGGTGGGTCGGACCGTCGTCGCCGACAAGCCCGGCCCGGTCCATGGCAAAGACGACGTTCAGCTCTTGCAGGCACACGTCGTGCACTATCTGGTCGAAGGCCCGCTGCAGGAACGTCGAATAGATCGCCGCCACCGGCTTGACCCCTTGCAGGGCCAAGCCCGCCGCGAACAAGATCGCCTGCTGCTCGGCGATGCCCACATCGAAGTATCGGTCAGGCATAGCCTCCTGCAGGATGTTCAAGCCGGTGCCCGAGTTCATGGCGGCGGTTATCCCCACGACGCGCTCGTCGCGCCGGCACTCGCGCACGAGCGCCTCGCCGAAGACCTGGGTGTATTGGAGCGCCTTGCCGGCCTGTGTCGATGCCCCCGCCGGCGCGACCGTTTGTCCACTCGCCGCGGCTCCCGCCGACGTGCCCGCGGGTTGAGGTGGCTTGGGTTGGGCAGCTGCAGAGGCGATCGGCACGGGGTGGGTGGGCACGCCATTCAAAATCGACTTGGGCTTGGCGGCATGCCACTTCTCCATGCCCTCGAGACCACCGTCCTCGGCCGGCGCGAAGCCCTTGCCCTTGACCGTCGCAACATGCACAACCACGGGACGTTCGGCGGCCAGCGCCTCGCGCAAAGCCTCGCGTAGCGCACGCACGTCGTGTCCGTCGATCACTCCCATGTAGGCCCAGTCCAGCTCCTCCCACCACAATCCCGGCGCCCAGAACGCCTTGATCGACTCCTTCAGCTGTGGGCCCAGCCGTTCAAAGGCCGAGCCGATCCCGCCGGGCAGGCGAGTCAGCCCGCCCTCCACGCCAGAGCGGGCGTGCCACAGCTTCGGGTTGAGACGAACTCGGTTGAAATAGCGCGAGAGCGCACCCACGTTGGGGGCGATCGACATGCCGTTGTCGTTGAGCACGACCACCATCGGCGTCCCCAGACCGCCCGCCTGGCCGATCGCCTCGATCGCCACACCCCCCGTCATCGCGCCGTCGCCGATCACCGCCACCACCTTGCCCTTCGAGCGCTCGTCCTCGAAATGGCGCATCGCCTCCTTGATGCCGACCGCATATCCGATCGAGGTAGACGCATGGCCGGCGCCCATGATGTCGTGCTCAGACTCCTGGATCGAGCAGAACGGGGCCAGACCTTCATACTGGCGGATCGTGTGCAGCTGCTTGCGCCTGCCGGTCAGGATCTTGTGAGGGTATGCCTGGTGGCCCACGTCCCACAGGATCTTGTCCTTCGGGGAGTCCAGCAGCGAATGCAGCGCGACCGCCAGCTCGCACGTACCCAGGTTCGCGCCGAAGTGCCCACCGATCTCGCCCACCGTATCGATGATGTATTCCCGAACCTCTTGCGCAAGCTGCGACAGCTCGTCCTCGCTGAGCGCCTTGAGATCCTGCGGGCTGTCTATGCGGTCGATGATCGTCAAGATGTTCGTGTATAGATGAAGTCGGTTATCTGCTCTAGCTCGGTTGTCTTCGGCGGGCTGGTCTTATCCCGGGACCCAGACGCAGCTGCCTGAGCGAGCGCTTGGCGTGCGGTCCGGTGGGACTCCGCCGCCAGGTCCTTGGCCCGGTCGATTCCGAACTCGCTCACATATGTCCGCTTGCCGTGCCTCTCATCGCTACCTCGCGGCTTACCGAGCGCATCGTCGGTGCCGGTCACGTCCAAGATGTCATCGACGATCTGAAATAGCACGCCCAACTCGCCAGCAAAACGCCGGAAGGCAATTGTCGCAGGTCCGCGCACCCCAGCCAAGGACAGTACGCATACGACCGACGCGCCGATCAACCTGCCTGTCTTCAGCTCGTGCAAGCGCCTCAGCCCAGCGGGACCATCCGGTGCGCTCCCGCGAACATCCACATACTGGCCTCCAACCATCCCGTTGACGCCGGTTGCGCTTGCCAGCTCAGCGGCAGCTTGGAGCACCCGGTCGGGCACTATCGCCGGCATCGCGAGCAGATGATGAAACGCCTCCGCATACAAACCGTCGCCGGCCAAGATCGCCACATCCTCTCCGAACGCCACGTGACAGGTTGGGCGCCCGCGCCTGAGCGCGTCGTCGTCCATCGCCGGCAGGTCGTCGTGGATCAGGGAGTAGGTGTGGATCAGCTCCAAAGACGCCGCCAAAGGCATCGCCTGCTCACGCGAAAGGCCGACGGCATGCGCCGTGGCGAGTGCCAAGACCGGCCGAATGCGCTTGCCCGCAGCCAGCAACGAGTAGCGCATCGCCTCCTCCAGGCCGCCAGTCAGCGCGGCCTCTGAGAAGCGCATACCCTCCAGATAGCGCTCCACCTCCTCGCGCAGGTGCTCCGGATAGGCGGCTTGCACCAGTTGAGCTCGCCTCAGAGGAGCGAGTCTTGACCCGGGGCTACGTGTGAGACCTCGGCGTGCGCCTGGCGCTCGAGCTCGGCGCTCGCCTGCGTGGCAAGCGCCGCACAGTCCTCGACCATCGTGGCAGCCGCGTCAGGCGAGAGCTCCCCAGAGCGCAGCTGCTCGGCCGCGCGCTCCAGCCGCTCGATCAACTCGTCGATCTGCTCCAGGCTCATCTGCTTCTCCTAGGGAACCTCACGCGGTGCATTCTGGCGCAACTCGCGAAGCACTGCGGCCAGGACCCCGTTGACGAAACCGGGAGCATCGCTTCCACAGAACGTCTTTGCGCTCTCTATGGCCTCCTCGATCGCCCCCTCGGGCGGGATCGGGGCGTCTCCAGGCGCCACATCGGGATGCAACATCTCGATCAGGGCAACCCGCATGATCGAGCGCTCCAAAGGCTGTATCCGCTGCACCGACCAGCCATGGGCATGGCGGTCGATCACCTCGTCGAGCTCCTCGGCCTTATCGGCGGCCGCATGGGCCAAGGCGAGCGTATGCGTCGACGCGTTCGGCCCCAAGGCATCGGCGAGTGGCTTGCCCGTGAGATCGTGCTGATAGAGCGCGAACACCGCCGCTCTGCGCTGCTCTGAGCGGCGCATCTCCTTTTAGCCTGCGCGCGGCGCCGCGCGGCGCGCGGGAGTGCGGGGACTCGCGGGAACACTCGGGCGGCTCTCATGCCCGTTTGCAACCGGGCTGGTCTGCAACCCCACCATCAGGCGCGCGACATGTATTCGCCTGAGCGTGTGTCCACCCTGATCTTCTCGCCCACATCGATGAACAAGGGCACCTGTATCACCGTACCCGTCTCCAATGTCGCTGGCTTGTTGCCGCCACCGGAGGCCGTGTCTCCGCGCAGGCCTGGCTCGGTCTCGCTCACGGTCAGGTCCACCGCGCTTGGCAGCTGGATATCCGAGGGCTCCTCGTCGATGAACAGCACGTCAACCTCGCTGCTCGGCGTCGTCCAGCGCAACGCCTCGGCGAACGTGGCCTCGGGCACCGCGATCTGCTCGAAGGACTCCGTGTCCATGAAGTGAGCGTCGGTCCCGTCGGCGTACAGGTACTGCATCCTGCGCGCCTCTGTCCTGACCGCTCTGAACTTCTCCCCTGCCCTGAAGGTACGGTCGATCACCGCGCCATCGCTAGCCCGGCGCAGCTTCGTGCGCACGAACGCCCCGCCCTTGCCGGGCTTCACGTGCTGGAAGTCGACGATCTTGAAGATCGTGCCCTCCACGTCGATGTGGTTGCCGTTCTTGAATTGGTTGGTGTTGATCACGGTCTCGCAGGGTAGCGGGCCGGCTGGGAGCGGGCTTCATCGTCCTTTGCCGGGCAGCGTCCTCGCTCGGCTCCCTATGATCGGACAGACAACCGACCAAGGGAGCACGGACATGAAGGACCTGCGCGGTCGTACAGCGCTCGTAACCGGCGCATCCGGTGGGCTCGGCACCCACATAGCGCGCCGCCTCGCCCGCGAGGGCATGAACTTGGCAGTGTCAGGTCGTCGCGAGAACGCGCTCGCCCAGGTCGTCGAGGAGCTGAGTGCGCTTGGGGTCAAGACCGTGGCGGTGCCGGCGGACCTGTGCGACCTGACGAGGATCGACCCGCTGATCGAGGGCGTCGAGAGCGCCCTTGGCCCGATCGACGTGCTCGTCAACAACGCGGGCGTGGAGTCGGTCGGGGCGTTCACGACCTACACGCGCGAGGAGCTCACCTCGATGGTGGACGTGAATCTGACGGCGCCGCTCTTGCTCACCCATCGTCTCACGCCGGGGATGCTCGAGCGTGGACGCGGGCATGTCGTCTTCATCTCTTCGATGGCCGGGAAGATAGGACCGGCGTTCAGTGAGCCCTACGCGGCCACGAAGGCTGGGCTGGTCGGTCTGACGCAGTCCTTGCGCGCCGAGTACCTCGACGCACCGGTTGGTTTCTCGGTCGTGTGCCCCGGGTTCATCGCCGGAGACGGCATGTACGAGCGCATGCTCGAAGAAGGCCATCGCTCCAACCGCATGATGGGCGAGACCACCACCGAGCGGATCTCCGACGTTGTCGTACAGGCGATCCGCGAGAACAAGGCGGAGATCCTCGAGAGCGGTGCACCGGTCCGTCCGATGCTCGCGGTCGCCCAGATCGCTCCTGGGCTCGTTGAGCGCGTCGCTCCAAGGTTCGGCATCACCGAGTTGTTTCGTAAGGTCGCCGTCGCTCGCGGGCGCGCTTAGCCGTATCGCATACCAATCTCAAGCGGCAAGTAGTTACGGCCGATGCAGCTCAGATGAGGCAGTTGGTGCGCGAGAACGCCCTGTGTACATCGATTGCGGGCGCGGCCATCGCCACGATGGCTTGGCTCGGCCTGTACGGGTTCGCCTGGAACGACTATGAAGCAGAGGCTCAACCGGCATTCGACGCGCTCGTGCACGGCCATGCAATCGAGTTCCTGCGACTTGCGCCCGCCTACGGCGGGTCGCTGGTCGAGCGCGCGCCGTTTGCCCTAATGTCCTCGCTGTGGGGCGGAGGCGAGCTCGCGGTCTACCGCATGGTCGCGCTCCCGTGCTTGCTGGCGTGTGCAGGGCTGGGCCTGTGGCTAGTGGCTCGTATGCGCTCGGAAAGGCGCTCCGTGCTGGCACGCGCGGTGACGCTGGGGATATGCGTGGCCAACCCGCTCACTTTGAACGCGCTTGAAATCGGCCATCCCGAGGAGATTCTCGGCGCGTGTCTGTGCGTGGGAGCAGTGTTGCTCGCAAGCCGCGGGCGCCCACTCTGGGCGGGAGCGCTGCTCGGCTTGGCGATCGCGAATAAGGAGTGGGCGCTGCTTGCGGTCGGACCGGTGCTGCTGGTGCTTCCGGCAAGACGCAGGCTGCCGTGCCTGGCTAGCGCCGGCGCGCTTGCCTCGACAGTGCTGGCGCCGCTGGTGCTCGTCGGATCGAGTGGGTTGGTCGCTGGCGCCCGTGCCGTAGCTACAGCGCCGAGCGAAATCTTTCAGCCGTGGCAGCTGTGGTGGTTCTTCGGAGCGCCGAATCACGTCCCGGTGCCAAGCGGGGTGATACGGGCCATTCCAATGGGCGCACCCTTGAGCACTCGCCCTCTGTGGCGCTGGGCACCCGCGTGGCTGTCCGGCGTGCCCCACCCGTTGATCGTCGCGCTCGGGATGGTACTGGCGGGAGCGCTCTGGCTACAGCGGCGGCGCAGGACGGGCACAGGCATCGCGGGTGAGCGCGACGCACTGCTACTGCTTGCGCTCGTGATGCTGGTGCGGTGCGTGCTCGATGACTGGGACGTCATGTACTACCTGCTGCCATTCGTCTTCGCACTGCTCGCCTGGGAGATCAGTGGTCCCGCCATGCGCCCGCCCGTGCTTGCCCTGTCGAGCACGGCACTTGCATGGTTCAGCTTCCAGTGGCTACCAGGGCACGCCGCTCCCGACATCCAGGCAGCCCTTTTCCTCGCGTGGTCGCTTCCACTCGCGTCGTGGCTTGCCGTGGCTTTGTTTAGGCCGCGTGTTCTAGTCGAGCGTAAGGAGCCGCTTCGGCAGGCGCGTGAGCCGCTCGCACCCGTGCTCGCCCACCATCACTAGATCCTCGATGCGCACGCCGAGGCGCCCCGGCACGTAGACGCCGGGCTCTACGGTGACGATATTGCCCGCACGCAACGGCTCCTCAGGCGCGGTACGGGACAGGCGTGGCGCCTCGTGAACCTCCATTCCCACACCATGGCCCACACCGTGCCCGAAGTGCTCGGCGTGACCCGCTTGCTCGATGATC